>JAFGBC010000020.1 GCA_016933355.1 Candidatus Aminicenantota bacterium | reverse complement strand
TCTTGAGCGCCTCGTAGACGACGTCGCCGGTCGCGGGCGACTCCCGGACGATATGGTAATCGGAGGGGTCGATCGTCGTCGTGAAGACGGGACGGGGGATGTTCGTCCGATCGCGCGACTCGATCACGAACAGAACCGGCCGCCTGGGCAGGGGGATGCAGACCGAGCGGGGAAAGACGCGCTTGACGCCGGCCAGGGCCGGCGCCGTCGTCCGGTATTCCCCGAACATGGTGTCGAAGCCGCGCTTGTAAACGAGGCGGTTCGAGGCGATCTCGTAAACCTTGACCGTGTTCCGGCCGAGCTCGAAGGGCTCGATGAGGCCGGTCCGGCTCCCGGCCCAGACGGGCTCGACGTGGAGGCTGTCGAGCGTGATCGTCTCCTCCTCGGCGTCGCCGGCGAAATAGAGGTCGACGCGAAGCGATTGGTCGAGGAAATTATCTTCGTAGGGAACGACGGCATTCTGGGCGGCGACGAAGCCGACGGTCCAAACGGCCAGCAGGAGTCGAACGACGGTTTTCATGACGGCCTCCCGTTCTATCGTCTATCCACGGATATTGAATGTATCAAGGCGCCGAATCCTCTGTCAATCGATAGCGTCTTCGAGATCCCTTACCCTATGCTTTCCGGACGTTCCCGGGGATCCGGCGTATCTCCTCCGCCGCCGGCTGAGCATCCGGGTCCTCGCCCGGGCGCGGCGGATCCTCGGGTCCGGGCGGAGCCGGCGGGCCGTCTCCGGTTTTAGGGCGGCCTTGCTTGATCCGGACGACGTCGAAGCTCGATCCCGGCAGTTGAAAGCAAAGCATCCCATCCGGGGTGATGGTCACGGCCCCGCCGATGGGGACGGCCGGCTGCCGGGGGCCGACGCGGTGGCTGAAGGCCTCGGCCACGAGAATCGGGAGCGCACGGGCGGCTTTCCGCCGCCAGCGCAGGAGTTCGTTCAGGAAGGCCGTCAGGAACTTGAGGGCTTTGGCTTGGAACTCCCTCCCCTCCGGCGTCGTCGCATCCTGACACAGCGTGCCGACCACGACTCCCCGGACGAGGGCGAAGACGCGATGGCGTCTCAAGGCGGCCAGGAGCCTGTGGAGGTCCTCGATGTCGATGCCCACGTCCTCGATGAATAAAATATGATTCCGCCAGGACAGCCGCGGCGGCTTTTCCCGGTTCAGAAAGTTGACGAAGGTCGTCAGGTTGCCGCCGACGGGGATCCCGGTCAGCGGCTCGGCCGGCGGCGGCGTCAGCCAAAAGGAGCCGCGGAAGGAAACGGGGCATCCGGACAGTAAAGCGAGGATCCGCCGGGCATGCCCCCGTCCCAGCGACAGGGAGGGAAAAAGCACGCCGGGAATCCCGGTCCGGGCGTAGACTTCGCTGAGCATGAAGGTGAAATCGGAGAAGTCCAGGAACAGGGGGCGTCTCTTCCGGATCACCCGCCAATCCTGGCGGTCTATGAGCGGGACGATATCCTCGGCCCCGGTTCCGCCGGCCACCGAAGCGATCAGGTCATAGTCCCGGATGACCGTTTTGAATTCCTCCGACCGTTCCGCCGCCGTGGCGGTCACGTGCCGGATCGAACCGTCCGCCGTGAAGAGAAAAGGGCTGATGAAAATATCCGTCGTCCCGAGCGCTTCGCCTATAAGGCGGACGGCACCGTCCAGAAGGGGCTTGTCGGCCGGGACCAAGCGCGTCGAAGGGGCAATGAAGCAGACTTTCGCTACCTTCGACACAGAGCTTTTCTTGGCGGGCATGGCTCACGGGATAGAGAGATTTATCATAGACCAGGCGGGCGTTTCTGACAAGTTCGGCCGATGCCCGGCGGCTTGGCGGCGCCTATTTACGCAGCGAGGCCTTGGTGAACAGGGCCTCGGGGATCGGAGCGTCGAACGCGACGGACAGGATCCTAAATTCCGTCCCGCCGCCCTCTTTCAGCGCGTCCCGGAAAACGGCCTCGAAGGGAAGCCAGCGGCCCTGGACGCGCCCGACGGCGCCCGCCTCGAGGGTCTTGAGGAGCTTACCGCTCTTGGCGTAGCGCTCTTCCTTGAGGACGACGAAGCGCTCCTTGTCGACCCAGCTTTTGCGCGAGGGGTAGGCGACATCGCCCGACTTGGCCGTGAGCTCCAGCACCCAGCAGGGGCGGTCGCCGACGGCCTCGTCGCCGGCGACGCGGGCTTCGTATGCGTCGCGGAGCGTGCGGTCCTCCATCATGTCCTCGTAGGACAAGTCGGAGCCCATGACCGACTGGCGCAGCATGTGGCCCGAGATGGAGATCGCCCGGTCGGTATCGGGCGAATAGGTCCAGAGCCGGTCGCCCAGCTTGAGCATCTTGACCCCCCGCTCGCGCGGCGGGTCGAGATACTCGGTGAAGGCCTTGTCCTCGCCCTCGATCCAGGACTTGGCCCTGATCGTCCGGCTCTCGCGCCGGCCGTGGATGGTCATCTCGCTGACGAGGATCTTGCTCCCCGGCACGGCGTTGCGGTCGACCCGGTCGAGGATCTCCTCGGCCGAGGGCGCCTGGGCGAAGGCCGCCGCTGAGGCGGCCAGCGCGCCGATAAGGATGAGGATCGCGGAACGGCTCATGATTCCAACTCCTTGAACAGGCGGGCCGTCTGGCGCTTGTAGATCGCGCGGCCGGCGATGGCCGTCCCGATCAAGCTGGCCAGCAGGCCGGGGATGAATCCGATGACGAAGCTGAACGGCGTGATCCGGGAGCGCAGCACGGTCTCCATGGGGAAGGCGAAGTTCTTCAACATGGAGCTGACGTCGATGCCATGCACCTGGAGATACCAGCTCAGGCCCAGCCCCAGGACGGTCCCCGCCGCGGATCCGATAAAGCCGACCATCAGCGCCTCGGCGAGCATGGCCCGGTAGACGCGCCCCTTGGCCTCGCCGATGGCCAGACGGAGGCCGAACTCGCCGTAGCGGCGGAGCGTTCCGACCAGGCCGGCGTTCCACATGACGAGCGACATGGCCAGGAGAAAGATGAAGATGATGGCCGGCGTCGCGGCCCGGATCCAGACGAACAAGATGTCCATGCCGGGCTGTTCGGCCAGGGTCTGCATGACGGGGAGGTCCTCGTCCTTCCGGCCGGCATATCTATCGTTGAAGGCCAGGGCCGCCGCTTCGATTCGTTCCTGCCGGTAGATTCCGTCCTTGAACAGGCCGAGGACTTCGCCGGCGGCGTCGTCCATGTCCAGCGCCCTGCGGACGTCGGCCAGGTCGGCGATGAGGCCGGTCTTGTCCATGGCCCGGATGCCGAAGCGGATCGTCCCGGCGACCGTGAAATTGGCCATGGCCAGGCCGCCGGCCATCGACGATCCGATCAGGGTGGCCTCGTCGCCGACCGCCAGGCCCAGCTTAAGGGCCAGCTCGTCCCCCATCAGCAGCTCGCCGGGGGCCCGAGGCAGGCGGCCGCGGACCAGAATCTTCTGCAATCCGAAGAGGCCGGGCTCGGGGCTGCCCGCCGTCCGGATGTCGACGGCCAAACCCGCGACCGGCGCCTGGATCCTCGTCTCGCCCTCCTCGTCGGGAACGTCGAGCAGGCCGCCGAAGGAGATGCGGGCGACCCAGTCCATGTTTGGAAACTCGCGGTCGAGCTCCGCCATCAGGGCCCCGACCCCGGTCAGGGCCAGGTCGTTGGGGACCTGGGCGGCGTCGCGGGCGTAGGCCCGGGTCATGACCTTGAGGTGGCCGTGCCGCAGGTTGGCGTTGCTGCGGATCATGTTGTTCATCATCCCCAGGAAATAGCCGTAGAAGGCGACGGTCAGGAACGTTCCCGCGGCGGCGACCAGGAAGGGGAACAGACTCCGGCCCCGGTCGCGCAGGACGCCCTTCAAGAGGAAGCGGATCATGCTCTCCTCCCTTGCAGGGCTTCGGTTGGCTTGAGCTTGGAGATCTTGCGCGCCGGCAGGTAGCTGACGATCGTGGTGATCAGGAAGACGAGGAGAGTCGTCCCCGCGACCAGGCCGGCGCTGTAGGACGGGTACATCGTATCGCTCATCGCGATCCCGAAGCTGTCGCCCTGGTTCGCGCCCATGGACAGGCCGCGGACGGCCAGGTAAGCCAGAAGGGGAATCCCCCAGACGGCGCCGACGACGGCCGCGAAGACGGCGTTGAGCGCGCCCTCGAAGGTGAACAGCCCGATCACCCGGCCCCGGGTGACGCCCATCGCCATCATCGTCCCGATCTCCTTGCGGCGCCGCCAGATCGAGAGGAGCTGGGTGTTGAGGATGGCCAGCGCCGCCAGAAAGAGGAGGATCGCATACAGGACGGAAGCGCCGATCGTCTTGCCCTTGATGATGTCCTTGATGTCCTTGAGCAGGACGTCGAGGCCTTGGAACGACCAGCCTGCGGCGGCCGCGACCGGGGACGCGTCCCTGTCCAAGACGACGATCGTCGCCTCTCCCGGCATGGCCGCCATCTCCCGCAGGGTCGCGAGGGGCAGCCAGACCTGCCCCTCGTCGATCGTCTGGGCGGTCGTCGTCATGACCTGGACGATTTCGAGGTCCTTGGCGTCGAAGGCGCCCCGGACGTCGCGCCAGCGGACGGTCACGGTGTCGCCGACGGCGAGCCCCGCGGACTTCGCCATCCGGCTCCCGATCAGGGCGGGGATGCCGTCGCCGGACGCCGTTAGGACGTTCGTCGGGAAGGACAGCTGCCGCTGGGCCGGATCGATCCCCTTGATCGCGACGGGCAGGACCCTCCCGGCCGGGTAGAGCGTCCCCTGGACGATCAGGATCGGCGCTGCCCGGCCGGCGTCAATCAGCGCCCGGAGGGGAGGGGCCGGGACCGCGTGGGCGTCCTGGAGCGTGAACGGATCGTAGGGATCGTAATCCTCGACCCAGTATTGCCCGCCTCCGTACTCGGCGTCGATCAGGGTTTTCGACACCTCGGCGTCGAAGCCGCGGTAGAGGCCCTGGGCGAAGATGATGGTGACGAAGGCCATCGACAGGACGGCGCCGTTCAGCCAGGTCTTGGCCCCGGCGCCCAGCATGTTGCGGAGGGCGAGCTTGGGGATGATCATCGCGCCTCCTTCGCGGCCGCGCCCGGCTCGTCCTTGGCGACCCGGCCGTCGACGAGCGTGATCTTGCGCCTCAGGTGGCCGATGACCTTGTCGTCGTGGGTCGAGAACAGGAACGTCGTCTTGATCTCGCGGTTGATGTCCTCCATGGTGCGGAGGATGTGATGGGAGTTCTCGGCGTCCAGGTTGGCGGTCGGCTCGTCGGCCAGGACGAGTTCGGGCTTTTTGACCACGGCCCGGGCGATGGCGACCCGTTGGCTCTGGCCGCCCGAGAGCTGGTTGGGGCGGGATTTAGCCCGGTCCGCAAGGTGGACCCAGTCCAGGGCGGCCAGGACCGCTTTGCGCCGGGCCGCGGCCGGCATCCCCAGCAGGAGGAGGGGAAACTCGACGTTCTCGTAAACGGTGTAGACGGGGAGGAGGTTGAAGGTTTGGAAGATGAACCCGATATGGCGGTTCCGGAGCTCGGCCGCCTTCTTGTGGGGGAGCGTTTCCACTTTATGGCCGAGGACCTCGACGCTGCCTCGGCTCGGGACGTCCAGCGAGCCGACGATGTTGAGGAGGGTCGTCTTCCCCGAGCCGCTCGGGCCGACCAGGCCGGCGAATTCGCCGCGGCCGAAGGTCAGGCTGACGTCCTTGAGGGCGGTGATGGACTGCTCGCCCATCGGGTAAATTTTAGTGAGGTCCGTCGTTCGGATGATGGCTCCGTTTTCCATGGTTACCTCGCGTCAGTGGTCGTAGGCCAGCGTGATCTGCAGCCCCTGGCCGGAGAAGAGATTCGTCTCCGGGCGGTTGGCGTAGATCGCGTAGCGGTCCGGGTTCCAGAAGGCGATGACGAAGAGCGCCCAGGCGTCGGTCGTCCGCTGCCAGGTCAGGATACGATACCAATCCCGCGAGGTCCAGTCGCGGAAGACGGCGGCGCGGACGCGGTCGAGGATGCCGAGGGGGAGGTCGGCGCTCAGGCCCGTCAGCTCGCGGCGGGTCCCCGGGCCGAACGCCTCGCGGGCGGCGTCGAAGACGAGATGCTCGGCCAGGAGGTGAAGCCCGTTCCCGAGGCCGAGCGTGCCGTCGATCCCGAGCGTGAGCATGCGTTGGTAGCGGTCGGGCGAGGCGCTCCAGTCCCGGCGGACGAGGACGGCCTCGAACCAGACGCCGGGCCCGACGTCCCACTTGCCGTCCAGCCCGATCCGGTCCTCGGAGGCGCCGGAGCGTTCGTTCGCGGGAAGCGGGACAAGGCTCCGGCGTGGATCCATACGCCGGTGATGATAGGTGAAGGCCGCCTCGCCCGATAGGACGGGGGTCTGGACGCGCCCGCCGAACTCAGGCTCGCGGGATCGCGTCGGGACCGTCTCCCAGCCTTTGACCTCATCGTTCCCGCACAAACCCCAGAGCCAGACGTTCGTGTTGTCGGCGAACGTGTACTTGAGAAGCGCGCCCTTGACGCCGTCCGTGAGCTGGAGGGGGTCGTTGGGGTCGAGGCGGTCGAACCACATCAGAGGCCGGAGGAGGAGAGCCGACCCGAAGTTGATCTTCTGAAGCCCGAGCCGGGCCTCAAAGCGGGCGGTCGAAAGGCGGACCCAAAGACGGTAGGCTTTCGCGGCGCCGCTCGTCTCGGCATCGCTCGGAGACGACCCCAGGGCCGATCCGTAAATGTTGGCGGAAGCTTCGACGTCGACGGCGAGCCCTCGGCCCAGGTCCTTGGTCAAGGACAGCGAAGGGATGTAGCGAAGACCGAGACCCAGCTCGCGGACCGGCCGGTCGTGCGCTCCAATCCAGAACGACAGCCGCCCCTGGATGCGGAGGTCGGCCGCGCTCGCGCCCGAAGGGGACATCGCGAGAAAGAGGCTGGACGTCAGGATCGCCATCAGGACCGGCCCGGGAACGGCGCGACGAAACTTCACGGCCGCCTCCGGTCCGTGTCGGGGCGGCCGACGAGGCCGTAGATGAAGAAATCCATGAACGCCTCGGTCAGGGCTTTGACCGAGCCGAAGCGGCGGAGGAGGCGTTCATCTTTGACCCAGTCCTTCATCTCGTCAATGATGAAGAGCAAGGATTCCGCGTTGAGGTTCGGCCGGACGTCTCCGCGGGCCTGGGCCGCGGCAATGTCCTGCACGAAAATGCGCGTGTTTTTTTCCTGTCGGGACCGGAGCAATGCGGACAGCTCGGGAAAGGCCCCGCTAGTAATATCCTTCAGGTAGTCCCAGCCCAAGGCTTCGCTCTGTTCGACTTTCAGGGGGATCAAGGCCTTGAGCTTTTCCACGAAAGGGACATCGGCCTTGCGAATGGCCTCATAGCGTTTTTCGACATCCTCGATCATGTCCAGAAGAACCTGCCTGGCCAGGTTGTTCTTGTCTTGAAAATGCTTGTAGAACGTCATCTTGCTGATGCCGGCGTCCCGGCAGATCTCTTCGACGGTCACCCGCTTGATTCCGTGCTTGTAGAACAGAGCTCTAGCCTGGCTCAAGAGAGCGGCCCGTTTCCGGTTGATCGTCTTATCCTTGCTCATCTGTGTTTACGATTCTATTAATTATATACGATAATCGTATAATTTTGTCAATAAAGTAATTTTCAACTCACTTCATTTCTTATAAGTTTGCCCGATAACTATTAAGCCCGGCTAGTACTCGGAGAGCGGCAAGGTCGGCCCCCGCTCAATCGTTCCGCTCGGAGGATGGGGCAGCCTTCGCAGCCGCGTCGGGCACGATGATCTCGTAGCGCTTGAGGTCGATCGTCCGGTAGGGGATGCTCTTCTCCGCGAGCTCCTCGAGGAGATTCTCACGGAGGATGATCGTCACGTTCCGGTGGCGGCTGCCCCGGTAATAGCGGCGCTGGAAGAAGAGATAGGCCTTCCGGTCGAGCGGGACGGCGTCGACCATCTCCCTCCGCTCGGGGTAGAAATGGTACATCTTGGTCGGGCCCAACGAGTCGGCGACGTCGAGCGTGCGGCCCGAGAGCCACCAGAGGGGATAGGTGATGATGAAGTCCGTGGCCAGGGTCTTGATGCCGTTTTCCCGGAGGGTGTTGAGGATCAGGGCGTAGTCGGCCTGCTTGAGGCGGACCATTCGGAGGTAGCCGAGATAGGACGGCGCGGCCAGGACGGCCAGGACGAGTCCGGCCGGGAGCAGGCTCTTCCAGGAGAGCTTCAAAGCCCGGACGAGAGCGGACAGGACGAAGACGTAGGAGAAAAGGATGAGAAAGAGGAGGTCCAGGTTGTGGCGCGGCTCGAGGAAGGGCCGCTGGAGGAAGACGGCCTGCTTGGCCAAGATGCCGGGGAGGAGGAGGAGGGCGAAGAAATACGGCCAATCGCTCAGGTCGAGCTTCTTGCGGCGGACGACGAGGCGCCGGACGGTCAGGACGACTCCCGCGACGACGACAGCGGCGGACAGCCAGACGGCGGTGCTGCTGAGAGCGACCAGCACGTCCTTCGAAGGGCCCTTGAGCTCGCGCGCGAAAAATTCAAGCCCGTAGCGGAACTCGAAGTCGAAGAGGTTGTGGAAAGTCTCCCAAGTCTGCTTGCCCAGCCGGCGGAGGAAAATCGAGAGCGTGCCCAGCGACGTCGTGTCCGCGAGGGTCGTCGCCGTCGGGAACCAGTTGCCGTAGGTCTCGGGCTTGGGGACGAACGCTATATAGTAGATGACGTGCCAGAGCCCGGCCAGCCCGCCCGCGGCGAGGGGCGGGAGGATTTTGAGACGGCTCTCCCAGCCGCCGGCGAGCCAGACACGGGCGGCGAGATAGGGGGCGATGAGGAGCAGGCCGAAGACGTTGATGTAGACCGCAAAGGCCGAGAAGAACGCGGCCAGGGCGAGGGCGGTCCGGCTCTCGCCCGCGCGCTCGAAAAGCCAGATTCCGGCCAGGATAAAAAAGATAAGCTCGAGATAGGGCCCGGCCCTGAGGAAGAGCGAAAGGTCGAATACGGCCTCGATGAAGACGAACTGGACGAGGACGAGGGCGCGGACCGCAACGGGCTCGAGATGGCGTTCGAGGATGCGGGCCAGGAGATAGAGGGCCAGGACGAAGACGGCCAGGTGGGCCAGGACGAAGACCAGGTAGCTTTGGCCGAACACATCGAAGAGGAAGGCCGCCAACAGGTAGGAGAGCGTTCCGTTGTGCTGGATCGCCCCGAACAGGAAGAACGGGGCCTGATGGGATTCCTGTATTTCGACGGCCTGGAGCGCCTCGAGGGCGTTGTCGGAGGTCAGGATCAGGCCGTCGGGGTTGGTGAGGAGGGGGAGGCTGATGAAGGCGGCCGTGATGATGAGGGCGACGAGAAAAACTTGGTTGCGCCGCGGCACCTTGATGAACGCGGCCGCCAAGAGAACGACTTCGACGGCGAAGAGGATCCAAAGGACGTAATAGAAAGGCCGCCATTTCAATACGAGGAAAAGCTGAAAGATGACGGCGATCAGCGCCAGGTTTGGAAAGATGAGCGATCCGTCCCAAACGCGGCGCAGGGGCGATCCTGAGGGTAGCGGCTTCGTCATCGGGACCGGCTCAACTTGAACCTTAGGATAGTCCGCCGCCTTTGGGACTGTCAAGGCCGGCGGTTTCCTCGTCGGTTGACTTCCGCGATTGGGCCGGGCTATTCTCTATGGCGAGCCCATCGATCCATGGGCATCGCAATACGGAGCCACCGCCTTGAACCATAGCGAAATCGTCAGCTTCATCTGGGGCGTCGCCGACCTCATCCGCGACACGTTCAAACGCGGCAAATACCAGGACGTCATCCTGCCGCTCACGGTCCTGCGCCGCCTCGA
>JAFGBC010000019.1 GCA_016933355.1 Candidatus Aminicenantota bacterium | reverse complement strand
TTGCGCCGCTCCATGACCCGGATCTGGACCGGCGAGGTGTGCGGCCGGAGCAGAAGGCCGTCCGTCGTATAGAGCGTGTCCCAGTCGTCCCGGGCCGGATGGTGGGGCGGGAAGTTGAGGGCTTCGAAGTTGTAGTAGTCGGTCTCGATTTCCGGGCCTTCCTCGACGGCGAACCCCATCGACTGGAAGATCGACTCGATCTCCCGGGTCACGAGCATCAGCGGATGCGGCGCGCCCCAGGGGAGGACCCGTCCCGGCAGGCTGAGGTCGAGCGGGACGGGGGCCGGGGCGGCCGAGGTCAGGGCCCGCTCCGCCTCGTCCAGCCGCCCGCGAATATGGTCCTTGAGGGCGTTGATCCGTCCTCCGGCCTCGGGACGCTCGGCGGGCGGCAGGGATTTCAGCTCCTCGAGGAGCCCGGTCAGCGATCCCCGCTTGCGGCTGAGGTACTGGTTCCGGAGGTCCTCGAGGGCCTTGGCGTCGGCGACCCGGCGGCACGCCTCGTCGAAGGACTGCCGCAGGGCGTCGAGCCTCCGGGCGAGGGGCTCCATCTCAAGCGACCGCGGCCTTGGCTTTTTCGGCGAGCCGGGCGAAGGCGCGCGGGCTCTCGACGGCCAGGTCGGCCAGGACTTTCCGGTCGAGCTCAACCCCCAGCGTCTTCAGGGCATGCATGAACCGGCTGTAGCTGATGCCGTTGGCCTCGGCGGCCGCCTTGACCCGGATGATCCACAAGCCGCGGAACTCCCGCTTGCGGGCCTTCCGGTCCCGGTAGGCGTAGAGCAGCGACTTCTCCACCGCCTCTTTGGCGGTGCGGTAATTACGGCCCTTGGCGCCCCAGTAGCCCTTGGCGAGCTTGAGGACCTTGGACCGACGGTCTTTCCGCTTCGTCCCTCTCTTGACTCTCGGCATGATCGACTCCTTCGTCGGTGATCCGCCGGCGCGGGGAAAAGGCGCCCCGCCCGGCGGCGGGATCAGAACTCGTAGGGCAACATGGTTTTGACGGCGGCCCGGTCGGTCCGGCTGACCTCCGTCTTCCGGCCCAGGGCCCGCTTCCGCTTGGACGACTTCTTGGTCAGGATATGCCTTTTAAACGCCTTCGAGCGGAGTATCTTTTTTTTCGCCGTCACCTTGAAGCGCTTGCGGGCTCCCCGGTGGGTTTTTAGCTTTGGCATCTCGTCCTCCTGTTCCTGTCTTGACGGGTATAAGCAGCGTGGACACGGCCCAGTCCTGTCGCCGCACGCCGCCGTCCTGCTTGCCGAACGCCTTGACCGTCTCCTTGACCCGTTCCAGAACCTGGATTCCCAGGTCGGGCCGCGACTTCTCGCGGCCGCGGAGCATGATCGTGACTTTGACCTTATTCCCCTCCTCGAGGAAGCGCAGGATATGCTTCGTCTTGAAGGTGTAGTCGTGGATGCTGATCTTGGGCCGGAGCTTGATCTCCTTGACCAGGACCTGCTTCTGGTGTTTCTTGGCCTCGTGCTCCTTCTTGTGGAGCTCGTAGAGAAACTTCCCGTAGTCCATGATCCGGCAGACGGGCGGGTTGGCGGCCGGGGCGATTTCGACCAGGTCGAGCCCCCGTTCGCGGGCGATCGCCAGCGCTTCGGGGACGCTCAGGACGCCGATCTGCTTCTTCTCGTCGTCGAGGACGCGGATCTCGCGGGCCCGGATCATCTCGTTCGTCCGGTGCTCTCTCTGTTTCTCTGCCCGAGGATAGAAAGGGAAAGGTCTGGGCGGTCTAATGGGAAACCTCCTTCACCATATGACGGTCAGGGATCTTTGGCGGATCAGCGCCTGGGCCTTGTCCAGGAACGCGGCGATCTCGACCGGGCCCTTGTCCCCCAGGCCGTGGATGCGCAGGGAGGCCGTGCCGTCGCGGACCTCCTTGTCGCCGACGACCAGGATCAGGGGGATCTTGCCCGTCTCGGCCCCGCGGATCTTGTACCCGACCTTCTCGCGGGACAGGTCGGCTTCGGCGCGCAGGCCGGCGGCGCGCAGTCGGTCGACGAGGCCCAAGGCGTAGGCGTCGTGCCGGTCGGCGATGGGCAGGACGACGGCCTGGACCGGCGCCAGCCAGAGCGGGAAGGCGCCGTTGTAGTGCTCGACCAGGACGCCGAAGAAGCGCTCGAGAGAGCCGAGGAGGGCTCGGTGGACCATGTAGGGCCGGTGCTCCTTCCCGTCCTCTCCGATATAAGCCATGTCAAACCGTTCGGACATGTTAAAGTCGAACTGGATGGTCGTGCACTGCCAGAGCCGGCCCAGGGCGTCCTTGATCTTGATGTCGATCTTGGGACCGTAGAAGACGGCCTCGCCCTCCATCCGCTCGTAGCGGTAGCCGCGGGTCTCGAGCGCCTTGACGAGCGAGGCCTCGGCCCTGCACCAGAGGCCGTCGTCCCCGCAGTACTTGTCCGGGTTCTTGGGGTCGCGGACCGAGAGCTCGATCTTGTTGTCGGTGAACCCGAAGTCGGCCAGGATCGAGACCGAGAAATCCAGGACGCGCAGGATCTCGTCCTCGATCTGGTCGGGCGTACAGATGATGTGGGCGTCGTCCTGGGTGAAGCCCCGGACGCGGAGCAGGCCGTGCAGGACGCCGCTCCGCTCGTAGCGGTAGACGGTCCCCAGCTCGGCCCAGCGCAGGGGGAGGTCGCGGTAGGAGCGCATCCGCGACTTGTAGACCTGGATGTGGAACGGACAGTTCATGGGCTTGAGGTAGTACTCCTGCCCGTCGATCTCCATCGGAGCATACATCGAATCCTTGTAGAAACCGAGATGGCCCGAGACCTGCCAGAGCCTGGCCCGTCCGATATGGGGGGTGAACAGGATGTCGTAGCCGCCGGCCCAGTGCCGTTCCCGCCAGTGCTGCTCGATCGCGGCCCGGATCCGGGCGCCCTTGGGGTGCCAGAGGGTCAGGCCGCTGCCGACGTCGTCGGAGAAGCTGAACAGGTCGAGCTCGGGGCCCAGCTTGCGGTGGTCGCGCTTGCGGGCCTCTTCGAGGAGCTTGAGGTAGGCGTCGAGCGCCTCTGTGCTGAAGAAAGCGGTCCCGTAGATCCGCTGGAGCTGCTGATTCCGCTCGTCGCCCTTCCAGTAGGCGCCCGAGACCGAAAGCAGCTTGAAGTGCTTGACGAGGCCGGTCGAGGCGAGGTGGGGCCCCCGGCAAAAATCCATGAAAGCCCCCTGGCCGTAGACGGTCGCCTCCTCGCCCGCCTTCTCCTCGATCAGCTCGACCTTGAGGGTCTGGCCCATCTCGCGGAAGCGGCGGACGGCCTCGGCCTTGGGCATGACGCGGCGCTCGATCGGGAGGTCGCGGCCGGCGATCTCGGCCATCTTGGCTTCGATCGCGGCCAGGTCCTCGGTCGTGAACGGCGTTTCGCGCAAGAAGTCGTAGTAGAAGCCGTTCTCGACGGCGGGGCCGACGCCGACCTGGGTCCCGGGAAAGAGGTCGAGGACGGCGTGAGCCATGAGGTGCGAGGCGCTGTGGCGGAGGACGTCGAGCGCGGCTTCGGACTCCGGATAGAGGAGGATAACCTCGGCGTCCTTGTCCAGAGCGACGTCCAGGCCCACGACGCGGCCGTCGACCTCGGCCAAGACGGGCTTCGCCTCGAGCTTGAGCTGGGGCAGGAGCGCGGACAGACGGATCCCCTTGTCCACCGCCAAGGCAGACGACGCGACGTGAATAATTATACGCTCGCTCATTTCGGTATTCGGGTATTCGCCAGGGCGGGCAGAAGTGGCTTGCTGCTCAATCTATCCTTTTGAATACATGCCCAAATGATACTTGGTAGGCGCGGAGGGGATCGAACCCACGGCCTCTTCCGCGTCAAGGAAGCGCTCTCCCACTGAGCTACGCGCCTATCGGCCTCAAATGGGCCTTAATATATTAGGAAATACGACGCCGGGTGTCAATAGACAAGGTGGGATCCGCGCCTTGGAAACCCCGGTTTGAATCGGCCCGGTCCATGTGCTAACCTGACGGAAAGGTCGAGAATCCATGATCGGCATCCTCTCCGACACGCACGACAACCTGCCCATGATCGAGCGAGCCGTCCGCCTCTTCAACGACGCCGGCTGCGACCTGGTCATCCACGCCGGGGACATCGTCGCTCCCTTCGCCGCCCGGGCCCTGGCCGGCCTCCGCGCCCCCGTCAAGGCCGTCTTCGGCAACTGCGACGGCGAAATCGAGGGGTTGGTCGAAGCCCTGGTCTCCCTGGGGGAGATCCGGAAGCCTCCCTTCCTGTTCGAGCACGGAGGCCTCCGCTTCTTGCTCGTCCATTCGAGCGCCGGCCTGGCCGCCTTCCTGGCCGCGGACGCGCCCGACATCGTCGTTTCGGGGCACACGCATCGGCCGGAGGTCCGCAGGAAGGGGAAAACCCTCATCGTCAATCCGGGCGAGGCCTGCGGCTGGGTGAACGGCCGGGCGACCGTCTGCCTGTTCGACCCGACGGCCCTGACCGCAGATATCCTTCCTCTTTAATAACATACGGAGGAGCGCCCGCCATGGCCCATTCCATACCCCGGCGGCAGACGCCGGGCTGGCGGATCTCGCGACACCCGCGACCGCCCGCCAAGCCGAAGAGCCCGTTCGCCCGCATCCCGGCCGGGAAAGCGCCCTCCCGGATCACCCCGAACCGCGGCCGCTGAGCCGGCGGACCGACACTTGCCAAAACTCCATTAAATAAGCTATACTTGGGCGGATTTTTTTTTCTTTTTTAGGACACATAAGAGAAACGATCAATCAAAGGAGCTTACGGCATGAGAAAAGTCATCATCATGGGAGCGGCCGGGAGAGACTTCCACAACTTCAACGTTTATTACCGGAAGAACGACGCCTACCGCGTCGTCGCCTTCACGGCCACCCAGATTCCCGATATCGCGGGACGGAAGTACCCGGCCGAACTGGCCGGCCCCCTCTATCCCGACGGCATCCCGATCCACGCCGAGAGCGAGCTCGCCGAGCTCATCAAAACGCACGGCGCCAAGGACGTCGTCTTCGCCTACAGCGACGTTCCCCACGAATACGTCATGCACCAGGCCTCCCTGGTCCACGCCTGCGGCGCAAGCTTCGTCCTGCTCGGCCCGGACGACACCATGATCAAGAGCCGCAAACCCGTCGTTTCAGTCTGCGCCGTCCGGACCGGCTCGGGCAAGAGCCAGACCAGCCGCAAGATCGCCCTCCTTCTCAAGCAGGCCGGAAAGAAGGTCGCCGTCATCCGCCACCCGATGCCCTACGGCGACCTCGCCAAGCAGAAGGTCCAACGCTTCGCGACCTACGAGGACCTGGAACGCCATGAGTGCACGATCGAGGAGCGCGAGGAGTACGAACCCCACATCGACAACGGCGTCATCGTCTACGCCGGCGTCGACTACCAGGCTATCCTGGACGAGGCCGAGAAGGAAGCCGACGTCATCCTCTGGGACGGGGGAAACAACGACTTTCCGTTCTACAAGTCCGACCTGGAGATCGTCGTCGCCGACCCGCACCGGGCCGGCCACGAGATGCGCTACCACCCGGGCGAGACGAACCTGCGCCGGGCCGACGTCATCGTCGTCAACAAGGTCGACACGGCCCGTAAAGAAGACATCAAGGCCGTCCTGGATACGATCAAGCGGGTGAACCCCAAAGCGATCGTCATAAAGGGCAAGTCGCCGATCTTCGTCACCGACGGTAAGGCCATCAAGGGTAAGACCGTCCTGGTCATCGAAGACGGACCGACCCTCACCCACGGCGAGATGCGCTACGGGGCCGGCATCGTGGCCGCCAAGAAGTACGGCGCCCGGCGCATCGTCGACCCGCGGCCCTACGCCGTCGGCACGATCAAGAAAACCTTCCAGAAGTACGGCCACCTGGACAAGGTCCTGCCGGCGATGGGCTACGGCGACGCTCAGACCGCCGAGCTGGCCAAGACGATCGACCGCGTCCCCTGCGACCTCGTCGTCAGCGCCACCCCGATCGACCTCGGCCGGGTCCTGAAGACCAAGAAGCGCCTCCTCCGCGTCCGCTACGAGCTGGCCGAGTCCGGCCCGACGACGCTCAAGGCGGTCCTCCAGAAATTCTTATGAAGAGACGCTTCGCCCTGATCGCCTTCGGCGGCAACGCCCTCCTCCCCGAGAACCAGCGCGGGCTCCAGGAGGAGCAGCTGCGGAACGCCCGGACCGCCGCCCGGCTCATGGTCCACATCGTCAAGAAGGGCTACGAGCTGATCATCGTCCACGGCAACGGTCCCCAGGTTGGGAACATCCTCATCCAGCAGGAGGAAGCGGCCAACAAGATCCCGCCCTTCACGCTCGAGACCTGCGACGCCATGACCGAAGGCAGCATGGGCTACATGCTCGAAAAGGCCATCGTCAACGAGATGCGCCGGAACTCCTTGGACAAGGACGTCGCGACCCTGATCACTCAGGTCGTCGTCGACCCGGCCGACTCGGCCTTCCAGCATCCGACCAAGCCGGTCGGCCCCTTCTACACCAAGTTCCGGGCCCAGGCCTTGGCCAAGGAAAAGAAATGGACCATGGTCGAGGACGCCGGCCGCGGCTACCGCAAGGTCGTCCCCTCGCCCAAGCCGATCGACATCGTCCCCAAGTGGATCATCCGCGACCTGATCCGCGACGGCAAGATCGTGATCGCGGCCGGGGGCGGAGGCATTCCGGTCGTCCTCAACAGCCGGGGGCAATTCCAGGGGGTCGAAGCGGTCATCGACAAGGATTACGCGGCCAGCCTGCTGGCGCGCGAGGTCGGCGTCGACCTGTTCATCATCCTGACCGGCATCGACCGCGTCTACGTCAACTTCGGCAAGCCCGACCAGAAGGAGTGTCCGGTCCTGACCGTCGACGAAGCCGAAGCTTATCTCAAGCAGGGCCAGTTCCCGCCGGGGTCGATGGGCCCCAAGATCCGGGCGGCCGTCGAATACATCCGGAGCGGCGGCCGGGAGGTGCTGATCACCAGCGCCGCCCAGCTCAAGGCCGCCCTCCTCAACCGGTCGGGGACCAAAATCGTCGCCGCCGCCTGATAAGGAGAAAACCGCCATGCGCAAGGATTTCCTGAGCATTCACGACCTCAGCCTCTACGAATTCACCAAGCTCATCGACCTCGCCAAGGAGGTCAAAGCCAAGCCGGACCGCTTCCACAAGAAGCTCAAGCGCAAGATCCTGGCCATGATCTTCCAGAAGCCCTCGCTCCGGACGCGGATGACCTTCGAGGTCGGCATGCTCCAGCTCGGCGGCGAAGCCGTTTACCTGGCGCCCTCGGACATCCAGCTCGGGAGCCGGGAGGGGGTCTACGACATCGGCAAGAACCTCGAGCGCTGGGTCGACGGGATCATGATCCGGACCTTCGCCCACCAGAACGTCATCGACCTCGGCCAGAGCTGCAAGATCCCGGTCATAAACGGCCTGACCGACCTCCTCCACCCCTGCCAGGCCATGGCCGACTTCCTGACCCTCTACGAGACGAACAAGAACCTGAAGTCGTTCAAGCTGGCCTACGTCGGCGACGGGAACAATGTCTGCCACAGCCTGATGTTCGCCGCGGCCAAGGCCGGGGCGAAGATGGCGGTCGCGACGCCCGCCGGCTACGGGCCCAACCCCGAGATCGTCCGACTGGCCGCCGAGGACGGCCAGGATACGGGCTATTCCCTGACCCTGACCCAGGACCCGGCCGAGGCCGCGTCCGGCGCCGACGCCGTCTACACGGACGTCTGGGCCTCGATGGGCCAGGAGGCCGAGAAGGAAAGCCGAGCCAAGCTGTTCGCCCCCTACCAGGTCAACGCCGGCCTGATGGCCAAAGCCAAGCCCGAGGCCGTCTTCATGCACTGCCTGCCCGCTCATCGCGAGGAGGAAGTTACCAGCGAGGTTCTCGATTCGCGCCAGTCGATCGTCTACGACCAGGCCGAGAATCGGCTCCACGCCCAGAAAGCCATCATGTGCGCGTTGATGGGAGACGCCAAGGACCACGATGATTAGCGAAGACGCGACGACGGCCGTCTCCGAGCAGGACCTCGCCTTCGTCGAGGGCCTGCTCGAACGGACCTTGCGGCCTCTTACGGCCCGCGAGCTGGTCGAGAAGCTCGCCTTCGAGAAGACGGCCAGCCAGCGGACCCAGGACGTCAAGATCTACGACCCGGCCTACACCTACGACGTCGGCGACCAGGTCTACAAGGAATACGACGAGGCGCTCATGGTCTCGAGCAAAGTCGTCGAGCCCTTCCAGGGAGCCGTCGTCCTCCGCGTCGTCGGCAAGACGCATTACAAGGCCTACAACTGTGAGATGATCGAGGTCGATTTTTCCGGAGGCGGCGTCTTCCGGAAGTACGTCGACTACATGAAGAAGACCAAGACCCAGGTCCTTCTCCCCTGCGACATGAGCGGCGAGGGCCGGCCCGCGCCGTTCATGGCCAAGGACCGGGACCCCCGGCTGACCGAGCTGCCGATGACGGACCGGGACCTCCGGGCCCTGGAGAAGAACCTGAGGGCCGCGCTCGCGAAATCCACGAAGGTCTTCGGCTGGAACGACGCCTGGCAGCTGTCCGAGCGGCGGGTCGACATCTCCGACGAAAAGGTCCAGGCCGTCGAGGACGCCCTGCGCAGCCGGGGCATTTCGGCCGCCGTCGAAGAGCTCGTCCGCGAGGTCTTCGAGATCGAGGCTTCCAACGACCGGTTCGAGCTATACTGCCTGAGCCTCAACTACGCGCTGGGCAAGAAGCACAAGAAGGAATTCCTCTTCGTCTCCCCGCTGGGTTGGGGCAAGTGGCTCATCAAGAGCGTTATCACCGCCCTTCCCAAGGGTCTGCCCCTGGCCGCCCCGGCCGCCCCGCTGCCCGAGCTCGACGAAACGGCGCTCCCGCCGCCGGCGCCGGCGGCCTTCCCGCTCAAGGTCTATTTGGGCTGGCGCGAAATCCTCTCGGGCGGCATCAAGATCCCCCGCAGCCTCCACAAAGAGCTGTCTCACGCCCACGAGTTCACCTTCACCGTCGCCGACGAGAATAAGAACTACACCGTCTACTTCTACCCCGGCGACGGCTATGTCCTGGGGCTTAAGGACTATTACCTGGAAAACGCCGTCCCCCAGGGAACCTGCTTGACCCTGGAGCGCAAGAGCCCGACCCAGTTCCTATTCTGGCTCAAGAAGGAGAAGAAGAAGCTCGAGGTCGTCCGCCTGGGCTACGATCCGGAGGCGGACCTGTTCAAGGACGAAGGGGAAAACGTCTTCTCCTACCTGCTCCCCAACAAGAGCATCTACCTGGACCGCAACACGCTGAGCCGCCTCCTGCCTCTGATCCCCCAGCGGGAAGGGCACGACCTCAAGGAGCTGCTGATCCTCGTCTTCAAGACGTTCGGACAGGAAGGGGCGGTCTTCTCCCTCCATCAGCTGAGGGCCTATCACCTCGTTGATATCCTCAGGCGGACGACCGCCGAGGACGTCGAGCGCGTCCTGGCGGCCTCGCCCGAATTCTCGGCTTCGGACAAGAAGAAGGGCGTCTACTCCTACTATGAAGCCCTGCCCGCCGCCGAGGGCCTCGCGGCCGAAGCCGGCGGCGAAGCGGCGTCCATCTACGGGGCCGGAGCCTTCGCGGCCGATCTCGGACCCGACGCGCTCGCCGACACGGAGGCCGCCGGCCTGGGCATCGGAGTCACCGGGGGAGACGAGGAAGAAGAGGAGGAGATCCCGGCTCCGCCGCCGAGAATCATCACCCTTCCCGCGCCCGCGGCCCCGCCGGCCGAGAAGCCCAAGCCCGAAATCCATCCCGAGCCCAAGAAAGAAAAGGTCGTCAAGAAGAAGAAGGCCAAGCCCGAGGGCGATAAAACCCCGCGCCTCCGCAAGAGTGAGCGCAAGGTCATCGAGGAGAGGCTCGAGATCGAAGAGTCCGCCCAGGAAGCCCTGACCGCCAAGAAAGCGGTCGAGGACGAGGACGCCGCGGCGCCCGTTCCGGCCGCCGCCGGGGATAACGTGGAGATCAAGATCGCCGCGGCGCCCGAAGCAAAGCCCTCGTTCGGGATCTTCGCCGAGAAGCTCAAGAGCGCCCTGTCCAAGAAAAAAGCGGAGCCGGCCTCGGGCGAGCCGGACAAGGGCGCGTCCGACGCCGAAAAGGAGTCCTGACCGGCCGTTTCGGCGCGGGCTGTCAGAGGATCTCGCGGCTGGGTCCCTTGCGCCGCGTCACGCCCATTCCGTCCAGGAGCTCGAGCAGGGGGATGGCGTATTTCCGGGTCAGCCCCGTCATCCGCTTGAAGTCTCCGACCGTGAGCTGCCGCTTGCGGGTTTCCCTGAGCTTGGCGATGATCTCCTCCAGCCAGCGGGCATGAAGGTAGAATCCGTCCTCCCCCTGGATGATCCGCTTGCGGTCGACGAGGATGTCTAGGAGCTTCCGGAGCTTGGCCGGCGTCAGGCGGAAGCGGGACCGAATCTCGTCGAGCGACACAGAGAAAAACCTTCCGTTGAGACAGAGGGCTTCGAGCTCATCCAGAATCGTCTCTTCCTCGGGAGAGATGGGCGAGGAGAAGCCCGGGAGCCGGTAAAGCCCCTCGTCCTCGACGATGTCTCCCGATTTCGTCAACGCCTTGAGGGTCAGGGCGAGGATCTTGACCGGCGCCTCGAGCCGCTTCTTCAGGGCCGGAAGGTCCAGTCCGCCCTGGTCGGGGCGCCGCTCATGATGACGGGCGATCAGCCCGACGGTCTTGCGGCCGAGGAGG
>JAFGBC010000365.1 GCA_016933355.1 Candidatus Aminicenantota bacterium | reverse complement strand
GACGAGGTCGGTCAGGCCGTCCTTGATCTTGGCGCTCCTCGTCCAGGACGAGCCGCCGTTGCGCGTCCGGTAAATGAACGACGGGCCCGTGTATCCGCCGCCGGTCAGGGCGAGGAGGTCGTTCTTATTGTTGCCCGCCGGCTCTATCGCCATGATAGCACCCCCCTCGGGGCCGACCGGCTGCCAAGCCGCGGCGCCGTCGAGGTTACCGTCCCGAGAGGATGGCGCTCCGAACAGGGCGGCGGCGAAGAGGACGGCCACTCCGGCGAGGCTGATCTTGAGGCTCTTCCTCATGATGACCCTCCTTGATAATTCTATTGTATGATTGACCTCCCGAGAAGTCAAAAGAATCCGTGCCGCTCATCTGAATCCCTAATTATTCCTTTGGATCTAATCGGAGACACAGATGAGCGGCACGAATTCTTGAATCATTGTTGGATGGGCCGGCCGCCGCCCGCCCCGGGCGGGGAGAACGGCGGTCGGCGAGAAACTCAGTCTTTCTTGATCGTGATGTCGGCCGAGGTCTCGAGGCTGAGCCGGACGGCGCTTCCCGCTTTTCCGGACTGGAAGCTCACGGCGCGGCTTTCGAAGCCGCCCGCGTCCCGGATGAAGACCGGAAAGTCCGTGACGATTCTGCCGAATTCCGTCTTGGCCGTGCCCTCGACCTCGACGGCCGGGGGCAGGGTCAGCCGGATCGGCTTGAAGGACGTCTTGATGGCGATCAGGCTCCCTGCCGGCAGGGCCTTGATGTCTTCGACGTCGACGGCGCTCGATTCGCCCGCGACCGTGATCGATCCCGAGGTCCGGCGCAGGAAGACGTTTTTGAAGGAGTTCTTGATATCGACGGGACCTCCGATGTCTTCGGCCAAGACGCTCGAGGATTCACCCTCGACCTTCAGGGCGCCTCCGACGCGCCGGGCTTCGACGCCGTTGAAGGAGGTCACGATAGTCGCGCCTTTCTCGATGTCCGCAGCGACGACCTTGGCCGATTCGGACCGGACCTCGAGGGATCCGCCGACCCCGGCCGCCGAGACGTCCTTGAAGGATGACGTGATCGACGCGTCCCCGCCGACGTCGCGAACCGTCACGGCCGAGGATTCGCCCTCGACTGTCAGGCGCCCCTTGACGCGCGAGGCCGAGATCGTCTGGAATGAGCTTCTGATCCAAGCGTCGCCGTCGATGCCTTCGGCCGTGACGGTCGAGGATTCGCTCGTTACGCGGAGGCCGCCCCTAATATTGGCGGCCAGGACCGGCTTGAAACTGTTGGCGATGACGGCGTCCTTGGCCACATCGTCCGCCTTGACCTCGGAGCTCTCACCGCTGACCTCGAGCTTGCCGCGCACGCCCCTCGCGTCGATGGACTTGAAGGACGACGTGATCCGGCAGTCCCCGCCGATATCGGCGGCGGTGACGGCGGCGCTCTCCGACGTCACGACAAGAGGCCCGCCTATCTTCAGAGCTTGGACGTCCTTGAAGCTGCTGCGGATGTCGACCCGGCCTTCGATATTTTCCGCGCGGACCTCGCCGCTCTCGTTCTCGATGTCGGCCGGACCCTTGAAATCCGTCACCCGGACGGCGCCGAAGCTGTTGGTCAGCTCGAGCCCGCCGCCGCAGGCCGTGACCTGGATGCGGCCGGACTCGTTGTCGAGGACAATCCGTCCCTTGACGCCGGACACCGCGACGTTCCCGAACGCGTTGCTCACGTCCAGGGATTGCGCGGCCGGGACGCGGATGTCGACCCGGGCGGCGTAGGAGATGTTCCAGCGGCCGGAGCGGATCGCTTCGGCGAATTTGTTTTGAGCGCTTCCGCGGCCTTTCTCCCAGTCCAAGGGCGACGTCAGCTTGAGCACGAAACCGCCGGCTTCCGGGTCGAGGGTCATGGTCGTGCCGTCCAGGAAGTCCTTGATGAGCTCGGGGTCGGAATCGCCGACTTCGACGACCGCTTCGACGGAGATCTCGTTTTTGTCCCAGCCCGAGATCGTCAGCTGGGCCTGGGTTCGTTCCACCCGGAGAGATGTCCCGGGCGTCGTGTTCCCGGCCCGAAGCTGCTTCGTTTGAACGTTCTTGGCGTCCGGGCCGAGCAAGCCTGTTCGCTCGCCGGCGGCCGCGCCGGCCGCGGCGGCCAGCCAGAGAATCGCGGCCATTAGGGCCGAAGTCGCATGCTGTGCGCGTTTCATGTCATCCTCCTTATGCGCGGAGATTCATTCAGCTTCCGAGGACGGAGGCCAGCGTCTCCCGTTTGTCCTGGAGAGCGGCCAGCAGGTACTGCCGGATATGGGCGTTGGCCGAGTTCGTCGCCAGGGCCTCCCGGCAGCGCTCGATCTGGGCGTCGATGGCCGCCAGCTTGTCCCGGTACAAGGACGCCATCTGGAGGTCCATGGCCTCGATCCTAGGACGGACCTGCCGTTCGAGGGCGTCGATGGCGTCGGCGTACTCCTTTTCCTTCAGCTCGACCCGGTCCAGAGCCTGTCGGGCGAGGATCCCGGCCGAGGGGGGGGCGGGGCTTCGCTTGAAAAAATAGACGCCGCCCAGGATAAGAAGAGCGAGCGCGGCGGCGACGGCCGCGAAGGGGACCGGCCGGAGGCCTCTCGCGAAGAAGGCGAACGGCCGGCGCGCAGTGCGAGGAACGACGTGCCGCCCGACGGCGGCGGCCTTTTCCCGGACGAGCGCGGCCTCGATCCGTTTCCAGAGAACCGCATCCGGGACCCGTTCTCTCATTTTTTCGATCTCCTCGTCCAAGCGCCGGTCCAAGGCGGCCTGTTCGGCGCAGGACGGGCAGCGGCGGGCGTGCTCGGCGAATTCTACGGCCGTCATGCCCCCGGCTTGATAGATGTCGTACTTATCGCAGCTCATGGGGTTTCTCCCAGGGGGCCGGCGGCGAGCCAAGCCCTCAGCTTCTTTCGCGCCCTATGGACGTTCGCCTTGACGGTTCCCGCATCGACGCCGAGGATAGCGGCCGTCTCTTCGTGGGAATACTGCTCGACGGCGAACAGGACGAAGCAGGATTTCGTCCTGAGGGGCAGGCTCTCGACCGCCTCGGCCAGGCTGTAGCGCAGTTCGTGGGACGACGCGGCCGGCAGCCGCTCGGCCTCCGCGGACTCGTCCTGGGGCTTCCTCTTCCGGAGCATGTCGATGCAAGTATTATTGAGGATCTCGAAGAGGAAGGTGCTGAAGCGGGCGCCGCTCCGGAAGGTCGAGATGCTCCGGTAGAGCTTGAGAAACGTCTCTTGGACGGCGTCCTCCGCCTCCTGGGGGCGTCCCAGAAGGCGGTTCGCCGTTCGGAGAAGAGGCTGGCTGTACCGATCATAAACCTGCTTGTAGGCGGCCAGGTCGCCCGCCCGGCACCGCTCGACGACCTGGTTTTCGTCCATTTTCACCCTGTTAGACGGAGGATCCGGCCGTTTCGTTGATCGACGGAAAAAAATTGCCCTTATCCGACAGCCGGGAATTCGAATTCATTACGGCGATAGACGTCTCTCTACAGACCCCCGTAGCGGGAGGGGGTCTCTTGCTATAACCGAGGGGAACCGCCGTCCTCATGGAATCTGAACGCAGGCGCGTCTGAATGGAGATGATCAGGGAGAGGTCCCCTGAGGTCGGGGCCGGGGGGACAAAGGAGGTTGTCTATCGCCAAGAACGCATTTCCGAGATTCCCCGGCAATTGGAGAGGAACCTGATTATTGGGATATTGGAAGGGATACAGGTTAGCGGCACCATTTTTTACGGTCGTTGTTTTATTAAGAGGACCGGGAGTTGTTTCCCCGCTTGCTCCCAATAGACGCGGAGGGCGGCCTCGGCCAGGACCAGGCTGGCGTTGACGACCGGGACGTCGACCGTCGCGGGATCGAAGGCGAGGGGGATCTCGGTGCAGCCG
>JAFGBC010000001.1 GCA_016933355.1 Candidatus Aminicenantota bacterium | reverse complement strand
TGTCTATTCTTATACCACAAGCCCTGCGCAGGGAACAGAATCGACGCGGCGAGGACGGGAGTCCGAGCCTTCTCTCGTCCCGGAGCCGTTCCGTCGTTTGACAGGGCGCGGGACGGCCTTCTATAATGCGAGTGATTCCCGGACGAGCAGCAGAGAGATCCATGACGCCTCACCACCCATCGAAAGACGGGACGGGCAAGCCGACCCCGTTCGACGCCGCCGGTTCTCGTCTGGCCGCCGCTATGACGTTCAAGGGCGAGCTATCGGGCTCCGGGCCCCTGGTCATCGACGGCTGCTTCAAGGGGTCGATCCGCTGCCCCGAAGCCGACCTGACGATCGGGTCCGCCGCCCAGGTCGAGGCCGATATCGTCGCCGCCAATGTCGAAGTGGCCGGGACCGTGACCGGAAACCTTCAGGCCTCGGGCCGCATCGTCATCGCGTCTCAAGCCCGGATGTCGGGGGATCTGTGCGCCGGTCGGGTCGCCATCCAGGACGGCGCCCGGTTTAAGGGAACCGTCAAGATCACCCGGCCGGCGACGTGACGTCCCGGAGCCGCCCCTCCCCTGCTCCTCTCGGCTCTCTTTTAGCGCGAATCGTCTATAATATTTGAGATGAGCGCGTTCCGCCTTCATTCCGAATGGACGCCCAAGGGCGATCAGGTCCGCGCCATCGACGCCTTGGCCGCGGGACTGGAGGCCGGCGCCCGCCATCAGGTCCTGCTCGGGGTCACGGGGTCGGGCAAGACTTTCACTATGGCCAACCTGATCGCCCGCGCCCGCCGGCCCGTCCTGGTCATCTCCCACAACAAGACACTGGCCGCCCAGCTTTACCAGGAATTCCGCCGCTTCTTCCCCGAGAACGCCGTCGAATACTTCGTCAGCTACTACGACTACTATCAGCCCGAAGCCTACATCCCGTCGTCGAACACTTACATCGCCAAAGAGGCGACCATCAACGACGAGATCGACCGGCTCCGTCTGTGCGCGAGCAACGCCCTGTTCGAGCGGCGGGACGTCATCATCGTCGCCTCGGTCTCCTGCATCTACGGGATCGGCGCCCCCGACACCTACTACGCCATGAGCTTCAAGCTAGAGACGGGCCAGGCCCTGACCCGAAAAAGCCTGCTCTCCCGGCTGGTCGAGATCCAGTACGAGCGCCAGGAGGACGATTTCAAGCGGGGCGGTTTCCGCGTCCGCGGCGACGTCGTCGACGTCTTCCCGGCCTACGAAGAGCTTGCCTTCCGGGTCGCGCTCGAGGACGGCCGGGTCAAGTCCCTGACGGCGATCGACCCCCTGCTGGGGACGCCGGTCCGCTCCCTCGACGCGCTGACGATCCACCCCCGGACGTTCTTCTCGACGCCCGCCGAGACGCTGCGCGCGGCCGCGGCGGCGATCGAAGACGAGCTCAAGGAGCGGGTCGCCTATTTCCGGGGCCTGGGAAAATGGGTCGAGGCCGAGCGGATCGAGGAGCGGGTCCTGTTCGACCTCGAGATGCTCCGCGAGTTCGGGTATTGCCCCGGCATCGAGAACTACTCCCGTCACCTGACGGGCCGAAAAGCGGGCGAGCCGCCCTATACGCTCCTGGACTATTTCCCGAAGGATTTTCTGACGATCACCGATGAATCGCACGTCACCATCCCCCAGATCGGCGGGATGTATCACGGCGACCGCTCCCGCAAGCTGACCCTGGTCGAACACGGCTTCCGCCTGCCCTCGGCCCTCGACAACCGGCCGCTCAGCTTCGCCGAGTTCGAGGCGCGGGTCGGTCCGGTCATCGCGGTCTCGGCGACGCCCGGCCCTTACGAGCTGGCCAAGGCGGCGGGCCGAATCGCCGAGCAGGTCATCCGGCCGACCGGCCTGACCGACCCCGAAGTCGAGGTCCGCCCCATCAAGGGTCAGGTCGACGACCTGCTCGGCGAGATCCGGGTCCGGGCGGAGCGCGGCGAGCGGACGCTGGTCACGACCCTGACCAAGAAAATGGCCGAAAACCTGACGCGTTACTTCCATGAACACGGCCTCCGCGTTCGCTATCTCCACTCGGACATCGAAACCCTCGAGCGGGTCAAGATCCTGCGCGACCTCCGCAAGGGCGCTTTCGACGCCCTGGTCGGGATCAATCTCCTCCGCGAGGGGCTCGACCTGCCCGAGGTCTCGCTGGTCGCCGTCCTCGACGCCGATAAGGAGGGATTCCTCCGCTCGGCCAGCTCGCTCATCCAGACCTTCGGCCGGGCGGCGCGCAACGTGGCCGGACACGTCCTTCTCTACGCCGACACGATGACGGAGTCGATGCGGAAGGCCATCCGGGAGACGGACCGCCGCCGCGAGATCCAGAAGGATTACAACCTCAAGAACGGGATCACGCCGCAGTCCGTCCGGAAGCGGATCGACGAGGTCCTGACCAGCCTCTACGAGCGCGACTACCTGGATTACACCCGGATCCCCGAGGCCAAGGAGGATCTCCTCTCTCCCGAGAAGCGCTGGAAGAAGATCGAGGAGCTCGAGGGGCTCATGCGCAAAGCCGCCCGCAACCTCGAGTTCGAGAAGGCGGCCAGGCTCCGCGACGAGATCAAGACCCTCAAGCGGCGCGAGCTGGAGATGGGGCTGTGAAGAAACGCGCGGCCGAGCCCGACTCGCTGGCGGCCAAGGTCGAGGCGCTGCCGCGCGCGCCCGGGATCTATTTCTTCAAGGACGCGCGGGGCGAAATCGTCTACATCGGGAAGGCGGTCTCGCTCCAGGACCGCGTCAAGTCCTATTTCCAGCCGACCTCGGACCCCAAGGTCCGGGCCATCCTGCGCGAGACGGCCGACGTCGACTATCTCCTGACCGACTCCGAGAAGGACGCCGTCTTCCTGGAGAGCAACTACATCCGGAACGTCCAGCCCCGCTTCAACCTCCGGCTCAAGGACGACAAGAGCTTCCCCTATCTCAAGCTGACGGTGGGCGACGCCGTCCCGGGCGTCTACTTCACCCGCAAGGTCGCCGAGGACGGCGCCCGCTACTTCGGTCCGTTCGCCCCGCCCGGCCAGGCCCGTCGGACGATCCGCATTATCAATACCTATTTCGGGGTGCGCGGCTGCGAGGAGAAGATCCCCGGCCGGCGGTCGAGGCCCTGCCTCGACCACGAGCTCGGACTGTGCGCGGCCCCCTGCGTATCGGCCGTCTCCCCCGAGGACTACCGGGAGCGGGTCCGCAACGCGCTCCTCCTTCTCGAAGGCAGGACCGAGGAGCTGAAATCGATCCTGACCGTGAAGATGGAGGAGGCGGCCGCGCGCGAGGACTTCGAGCAGGCGGCCTGGTGGCGGGACGCGATCCGGGCCGTCGAGGACGTCAAGACCGGCTCCCGGATCATCAGCCCCGACCGGCGGGACATGGACATCGTCGGCTTCGGCCGCGAAGGCGGCCGGGCGGCCGTCCTGATCTTCCTGATGCGCCAGGGTAAGGTCCTGGAGTCCAAGCCGTTCTTGATCGAGGCGCCCCTCGAGCGCACGCCGGCCGAAATCTTGGCCGGTTTCCTGGCTGGACACTACGGCAAAGACCGCCCCGGCGTCGAGGAGATCCTGGTCCCGTTCGAGCCCGCCGCGGCCGGAGATCTCCGCTTGCCGCTGCTCGTTCCAAAGCGGGGCCGTAAAAAGCAGCTCATGGCGTTCGCCGAACGCAACGCCCTGCTCCTTCTGAAGGAACGAACATCCCGCGGTTCGGGGCTCGAAGAGCTCGGCGGCGTTCTCGGTGTCCGGCATCCGATCCGCCGGATCGAGGGTTTCGACGTCTCCAACACGGGCGGAACCGAATCGGTCGGATCGCTGGTCGTCTTCGTCGACGGACATCCGCGCCGGTCGGATTACCGCAAGTTCAAGATCAAGACCGTGGAAGGCCCCAACGACGTCGCCGGGTTGAACGAGGTCATCGCCCGCCGCTACCGGCGCTCGCTGGCCGAGCGCACACCCCTCCCCGACCTCGTCTTCGTGGACGGCGGCAAGCCCCAGCTCGGGGCCGCGCTTAGGACGCTGCGCGAGATGGGGCTGGTCGGCATCCCCGTCGTCGGGCTCGCCAAGAGAGAAGAGGTCATCTTCCGCGAGGGCGACAAGGACGGCCTCCGCCTCGAGCGCTCCTCTGAAGCCCTCAAGCTGCTCCAGCGGGTCCGCGACGAGGCCCATCGCTTCGCGATCACCTTCCATCGCGCCCGCCGCCAGAAAGCGTCATTGAATAAGCTATAAAAAGCCTTTTGAAGTAACTCGTGGCAAACTTCTAGGAGGGACTTCTTGAAACTAGTAAGACTCCCAAATAAGCAGGGTAACGATAGGATTTCGGAACCACTAACAAGAGAACGTTTTCTCTTTTATCAGAAAATCAGCCGGGCGAGGTGGCTTAGGACCAGCGCGACGCCGACGCTCAGGGCGACCGAAAGAAACGCGTAGCGGCGGCCGATCTCCCTCCAGAGAATGGCGAAGGTGGACAGGCAGGGGATGAAGAAATTGATGAAGATGGTAAACGTCATGATCTGTTCGCGGCTGACGATCTGGAAAAGGTCCTGGTAGTCCACCCCCAGCGCCTGGAGCATCATGATCAGCGACAGCTCCTTGCGCAGGAAGCCGAAGACGAGCGTGACCCCCAGCTCCTTCGGGAGACCCAGCCCCCCGGCGACAAGCGGCGACAGGGCGATATTGATGACCCGGTCGGCGCCGAAAAACTGGATAAGGCTCAGGACCAGGCTGCCGGCGATGAGAAGCGGCCAAGCCAACTTGATGAAGTCCATGAGCTGAATCCGAACCTTATTGGCGACGGTGCCGAGCGAGGGGAT
>JAFGBC010000018.1 GCA_016933355.1 Candidatus Aminicenantota bacterium | reverse complement strand
GGCGGTCCCGCCGACAGGCCGAACGCCGACCTCGGCTTCTCGCTCGAGACGCCGTCGGCCGCCCTGCTCCAATCCGAGAACATCGACGCCCGGCCCGAGGAGGTCCTCCTTCTCTCCCCGAGCGCCGCCCTGAAGCCGGATTTCTTCTATACCGTGGAAATCCGGCAAGGCCTGCCGTCCAAGGAGGGGCCGCTGGGAATGGCCGAGGCCTCGGCCTTCCGGTTCGAAACCTACAAGACCTTCGCCTGGGCCGGGCTGGGAAACGAGGCTGAGATCGAGCCCAACGACGCCCTCCGTCTCCAGTTCACCAACCCCGTCTCGTACAAAGATCTCGTCGCCAAGATCCGGTTCGAGCCCCCGGTCTCGATCCCCGAGTATTACGATGATTGGGACCAGTCCAACGCGACCGTCTGGCTGACCCTCCCCCTCGAGCCCGAGACGGATTATGCCGGCGTCATAGCCGCCGGCCTCAAGGATGATTTCGGGAACGTGCTCGACGCGGAGGTCGTTTTCAAGTTCCGCTCGGCGGCCTATCCCCCCTCGGTCAACATGACGACCGGCCACGGCATCCTCGAATCCTACGGCGATCTCAAGTATCCCGTCACCGCCGTCAACACGCCGTCCGTTCTTTTCCAGGCCGCTCGGGTCGCCAAAGACGCCGTCATCCCCCTTCTCAACGCCGAGCGCGTTTTCTGGCAGGGGGAAAGCTACCTCGGACAGCCCGGCTTTTTCGGCGTATCCAGGCGGGTCGCGCTCGGCATCCCCCGGAACGAACGCCGAGCCGTTCCCCTGTCCCTCGACGAGGTTCTACCCGACCGGACCGGGTTCGTCTTCGTCCAGCTCGACACGGGGTCGCAGACCAAATGGAACCGGTTTCCAAAGGCGTTCCTCCAGTCGACCGGCCTCGGCCTCTCGGCCAAGTTCTCGCCGGACAACAACGCCGTCTGGGTCAGCGACCTCAAGACGGGCGAGCCCGTGGCCGACGCCGACGTCGAGATCCGCGACGACAAAAACGCCGTCCGTTGGCGCGGCCGGAGCGGCCCCGACGGCAAGATCCTGACGCCGGGCTGGAAGGCGCTGGGCTTCAAGGTCGCCGACCGCTGGTCCAAGCCCAGGCAGTGGGTCTTCGCCTCGCGCGGGCGGGACGCGGCCTTGATCTCCTCGGAATGGGGCACCGGGATCGAGCCTTACCGCTTCGGCATCGACTACGACTGGAACCCCGAACCGGCCGAGGTCCAGGGATCGGTCTTCAGCGAACGGGGAATCTACCGGGCCGGCGAGCCCATCCATATCAAGGGGATCCTCCGGGTTCGGGAGAAAGGCGCCTGGCGCCTGCCTAAAACCCGCACCGTCGCCTGCGAAGTCCGGGACCCCTTTGAGAGCGTGGTGAAGCTCGAAGACGCCTCGGTCGACGGCTTCGGCTCGTTCGCCTTCGACCTCGAGACGGCCGAAGACGCCGCGCTGGGATATTATGCGATCACCGCGCGCGTCCCGAGCGAACGGCCCGGCGGCGAGGAGATCCCGATCAACGGATCGTTCCGGGTCGAGGCGTTCCGTCCGGCCGAGTTCGAGGTCCACCTTCGCTCGGCCCGAGACGCCTATGTCTTCGGCGACGCCTTCCAGGCCGAGATCCGGGCCGGCTATCTCTTCGGAGGCGCGATGTCCGGACAGAAGACGGCCTGGCGGCTCCGGCTCGACCCGACGTCGTTCGCGCCGCCCGGGTTCCAGGGCTACGCTTTCGGCCGCGAGCTCGAATGGGACGAAGAAGATCGACCCGTAAGCCGCCTCGTCGGCTCCGGAGACGCCGTTCTCGACGCCCGCGGCCGGGCTCAGATCAAACTCCCTCTGGCCGCCGAGAAAGAGACCGGCCCCGTCCTGGCGACGCTCGAAGCGACCGTACAGAGCCCCAGCCGGCGCTCCATCACGAACCGGATCCAGACCGTCGTCCATCGCGCGGAGTACTCTATCGGCCTCCGCCCCGCGACGACCTTCCTTAAACAGGGCGACCCGCTGGCCGTCGACGTCATCGCCGCTTCTCCGGCCGGCGCCCTCCTCGAAGACAAGACGATCGGGCTCAAGCTCATCCGGAGGGAATGGCGATCGGTCCGCAAGGCCGGCGTCGGCGGACGCTTCAGCTGGCTGTCCGAACGGACCGACACCGTCCTCGAGGAGCGGACCCTGACCAGCCGAAAGGAGCCGCTGCGCGCCGCGTTCAAGCCCGACAAGTCCGGCCTCTACATCCTGGACGCGTCGGGAGCGGATGGGCGCGGGAATCCCGCCGTCACGACGACATCTCTCTACGTCACGGGCGCCGACTACGTGCCTTGGGAGCGGACCGATGATGATGCGCTCGAGCTCGTCGCCGACCGCGAATCCTACGACCCGGGCGCGACGGCCCGGCTTCTCGTCAAGTCGCCCTACGAAAAGGCCAAGGCGCTGGTGACCGTCGAGCGCGAGCTCATCCTCGAAAGCAAGGTTCTCGAGATCCGAGGCAGCAGCGCGGAAATCGAAATCCCGGTCAAGGCCGCCTATATCCCCAACGTGTTTGTATCGGTCTTGCTCATCCAGGGCCGGACGACCGAGGCCGCCGTCTCTAGGGACCAGGACCTCGGGAAACCGTCCTTCAAGCTCGGCTACGCCGAGCTGCGCGTCAACCCGGCCGAGAAACGGCTGAAGGTTGAAATTCTTCCCGCCCGGCTCTCCTATAGGCCCCGCGACGAAGTCCGCGTCCGGCTCAAGGTGCGCGCCCAGGACGGGTCGCCGGCCGCGGCTTCGCTGGCCCTCGTCGCGGCCGACGCGGGCGTCCTGAACCTTATCGGCTACCGCGTTCCCGACCCCTTCGACGCCTTCTACGGCCCGCGGCCGCTCTCCGTCCAGACCTCCGAGATCCGCCTCAACGTCGTCGGCCAGCGGGCCTACGGCGAGAAGGGCGAAGAGCCCGGGGGCGGCGGAGAGGCCGCGGAGCGCGCGGCGATGCCCCTCGGCGAAGTCGAGCTCAGGGGCGATTTCCGGTCCACGGCCTACTGGAATCCGGCCATCACGACGGACGCCTCGGGCGAGGCCGAGGTCGCCTTCAAGCTCCCCGACAACCTGACGACGTTCCGCTTGATGGCGGTCGGCCAGACCGTCGACTCCAGATTCGGTCGCGCCGAGACCGACATCAAAGTCAGCAAGCCCCTCCTCCTCCAAGCCGCCCTGCCCCGCTTCGCGCGCGTGGGGGATGCCTTCCAGGGCGGCGTCGTCATCCACAACATGAGCGACGCCCTCGGCGAAGCGTCGATCGAGGCCGAGGCCGAGGGGATCGCCGTCCTCGACAAGAATGCGCGGCGCAAGGTCAGCGTTCCGGCCGGAGGCTCCCAGGAGGTGCTCTTCCGGTTCGAGGCGCGCAATCCCGGCCGAGCCGTGTTCACCTTCCGGGCCCGGCTGGGCGAGGCGAGCGACGGGCTCGAAGCCGTCCTTCCCATCAAACCGCCCCGCGCCCTGGAGACGGTCGCCGTGTTCGACCAGGCCGACCCGGCCTCGGAGCAGAAAATCGCCGTCCCCGCGTTCGGGAGCGGGCCCGAAGCCCGACTCGACGTCCAGGCCTCCGGGACGGTCCTCTCCGGGCTGAGCGGAAATATCGATGCCCTAACCTATTACCCGTATCTCTGTCTCGAGCAGCGCTTGTCCTCGATCCTGCCCTATCTTGTCGCTGCGCGGGTCATCAAAGATTACAACCTGTCGAAGCTCGACGACGCCGGCATCGGGGCCCACGTCGAAGGCCACCTCCGGGAAATCCCCCGCTACATGCGAGACGATGGCGGATTCGGCCTCTGGCCCGAATCTCGCCGCTCCTCTCCCTTCCTGACCTGTTACGCCGTCTTCGGTCTCATCAAAGCCCGCCAGGCCGGCTATGACGTCGCCGGCTTGGGGCTCGAAAACGCCGCCGCTTACCTGAAGCGCTACCTGCGGCAAAAGCACGATCCCGACCGGCTCTATTACGACGAGACGGTTTGGAACACGATCCGGGCCTTCGCCCTTTATGACCTGGCCCTGCTCGGCCGGCCCGAGCCCGCCTATGCCGAAAATCTCTTCAGCGAGCGGGACCGGCTCTCGCTTTTCGGGAAGACGATGCTCTGGAAGGCCCTCTATCACGGCAAGGGCGCGGCGGCGGCCCAGGAGACGCTTGTCCAGGATCTCATGAACAAGGTCAAGCTCACCCCCTCTCAGGCCCATTTCGAGGTCGAGGAGGGACGGGGCGGCGCCTGGGTTTACGCTTCGACGACGCGGACCACGGCGCTCATCCTCCAGAGCCTGCTCGAGACGGGTCGGACACATCCGCTGGCCGGGCCGACCGCCCGCTGGCTGGTCGAGAAGGCCAAGCTGAGCGCCCGGCTCTCGACCCAGGAGAATTTCTTCCTTTTCCACGCGCTCAACGATTACGTCCGGAGGTTCGAGCCCGAGGCGTCGGAGGTCCGCTACCGGATCCGGCTGGCGGGGAAGACGATCCTCGAGGGCTCGTTCGCCGGCCGCCGGACGGCGACCGACCGCGGCCTGTTCCCGCTCTCGGATTTCGCCGGCGGCAAGACGCATGACCTCGAGATCCGCAGCGAAGGCGGCCCCCTCCACTACGGCGTCCGCATGACCTACACGCCCGCTCGCCCGGCGCCGTCCCGCGAAGAAGGGATGGCCGTCGTCAAGTCCATCCGGACGCTGGACGGAAAGCCCGTCGTCGACATCAAGGGCGGATCCCTGGTCGTGGTCACGGTCGAAGTCGCCCTGCCGCAGGAGAGCCACTACGTCGTCGTCGATGATCCGCTCCCCGCCGGGCTCGAAGCCGTCAACAGCTCCTTCCTGACCGAGAGCGAAGAAGAGCTGCGCCGGATGAGCGAAAGCGCCGGAGAGGACGGCGGTCCCTACGGGCTCGGGTTCAACCACGTCGAGCTCCGCGACGACCGCGTCCTTCTCTTCGCCGACTGGCTGCCGGCCGGCGTCCACCGCCACCGCTATCTGGCCCGCGCCCTGAGCTTCGGGACCTTCCGGATGCCGGGGTCCAAGGCCGAGGAGATGTACGCGCCCGAGGTCTTCGGCCGCGCCGCCGAGCGGGAGGTCCGTGTCCTGAGATAGCGCCGGCATGAAGGTCAGAGCTGTACGAATCCTGATTCCGGCGGCCTGTCTGTCGCCTCTCCTGGTCCTCGCCTCCGTTTATCTTCCGTTTCCCAAACAGCGGCTCGACCCGGCCCCCCTGCTCTCGCTCCGCATCGAGGACCGGAACGGCGCGCTCCTTCGCGAAGTGCTCTCGGACCGGGGGGGACGCTGCCGTTGGCTCGGCCGGAAGGACATCTCTCCGTATCTGATCAAAGCGACGGTGGCCGCCGAAGACCGCGGCTTCTTCCTCCACCGCGGCGTTTCCCCGCTCTCCGTCGCCCGGGCGCTCGTCCAGAACACCCGGAGCGGCCGCGTCGTCTCGGGCGCTTCGACCATCACCCAGCAGCTCGTCCGCAACCTCGGCTCGGGCCGCAGGACGCTCCCCGTCAAGGTCAAGGAAGCCTGGCTGGCTGTGCGGCTCGAAAACAGCGTCTCGAAGGACGACATCCTCGTCCAGTACCTGAACCGCATCGGCTACGGCAACCAGGCCTTCGGAGCCGAGGCGGCCGCCCGCCTCTACTTCGACAAGCCGGCCTCCGACCTCAGCCCGGCCGAGGCCGCTTTTCTGGCCGTCATTCCCCGTTCGCCCGCGTCCTATGACCCGTTCCGTCATTTCGATCGCGTCAAGTCCGCCCAGGAGCGGCTGCTCGACGACATGGCTCGGCTCGGCTTCTTGACGCACGAGGAGCGGGACAGGGCCCGTCTCGAGCGCCTCGTCGTCCGTACCGGCGCCGAAGCCTGGCGCGCCCCGCATTTCTGCGACCGGATCTGGGCCGGGTTGGATGACGCCGCCCGGCGCGGGACCCGGACGGTCCGGACGAGTCTGGACCTCGTCCTTCAGACCAAAGTCGAAAAGCTGCTGCGGGGCGGGGTTCGCGGTCTCGCTTCGCGCGGCGTCGGTAACGGGGCCGCCATCGTCGTCGACAATGCGTCCGGCGACATTCTAGCCTGGGTCGGCTCGGTCGACTACTGGGACGATCGCCGCTCCGGTCAGGTCAACGGGGTCGTCGCCCCGCGTCTGCCGGGGTCCACGATCAAGCCGTTCACCTACGCGCTCGCCCTGGAGAAGGGCCTGACGGCGGCGACGCTCCTCGACGATGAGGACTCCGAGTTCGACACGCCGGGCGGCCCGTACCGGCCTCGCAACTTCGACGGCTCCTTCCACGGACGCGTCCGGCTCCGGACCGCGCTCGCCTGCTCGTATAACGTCCCGGCCGTGGCGGTCCTCGAGACGGTCGGTCCCGACCTTCTCTATCGCCGTCTGCGGGCGCTCGGGTTCGATGGCCTGACCCAGGGGCCCGGCCATTACAGCGTCGGGCTGACGCTCGGGAACGGCGAGGCAACCCTTCTCGAGCTCGCCCGGGCTTATAGGACGCTGGCCAGGTCCGGGCTGTTCAGCCCGACTCGCGAATGCCTCGGCGCCTACGACAAGGACGGCCGGGCCCTCCTGGAGTGGAGCCCCGACCGCTCGCGTCAGGTCTTTTCCGAGCGCGCGGCGACCATCGTCACCGACATCCTGTCCGATAACGACGCGCGGATTCCCGCCTTCGGACGCGGCTCGCCCCTGGCCCTCCCCTTCCCAGCCGCCGTCAAGACCGGGACGTCCAAGGATTTCCGCGACAATTGGGCGGTCGGCTATACCGCCGATTACACCGTCGGCGTCTGGATCGGGAATTTCGACGGAGCTCCCCTGCACGGCGTGTCCGGGATCACCGGCTGCGGTCCCGTCTTTCGTGATATCATGCTCCTCCTCCACGCGACGGGAGCGCCTCCGGCCTTTCCGGAGGCGCCCGGCCTCGTCCGCGTCGAAATTTGCCCCGCCTCGGGACTTCGTCCGGCGGCCGGCTGCCCGGCGCGCATCGAGGAAGTTTTTATCCGGGGCACCGAACCTGTCCGGGTCTGCGACGCCCACGGCCCAGGACGGTCGCGGCCGGACGCCGGCGGGCCGGGCGCCGCGTCCCGCGCCGGAGCAAGCCTTCGGCTCGTCTTCCCGAAAGACGGCGACATCTTCAAGCTCGACCCCACCCTCAGGCGGAGCTATCAGTCCATCACGCTCCGCGCCGCCGCGCCCGAGGAGGAAACCCTGAGCGATGTCGAATGGTGGGTGAACGGCCGGCGCGCCGCCCGGAGCGGGACGGCGCTTGTCCTGACCTGGAATCTGCGGCCGGGTTCATATACAATTAAGGTCACGGCCGGCGCCGGACATCGCCGTCTGGAAAGCCGGCCGGTGACGGTTCGCGTCCTGGCGTGAACGTCAAGGAGCGCCGCATGAAGCGAAGATCGGCCCTCGCCGTCCTGGGCGGATTGGCCGTGCCGCTGAGGCCGCGCCCGGCCCGTCCGAAGACAGCAAGGAGTCAACCGATGCAAGAAGAGATCAAGACCGACAAGGCCCCCAAGGCGATCGGCCCCTATTCCCAGGCGGTGGTCGCCAACGGGTTCGTCTTCGCCTCCGGACAGATCCCGATCGACCCGGCTACCGGAGAGCTCAACACCGGGACGATCGAAGACCAGGCCCGCCAGGTCCTCCGGAACATGACCGCCCTCCTCGAAGCGGCCGGAACGTCCCCGGCCAAGGTCGTCAAGACGACCGTTTTTCTCAAGAACATGGACGACTTCGCCCGCATGAACGCCGTCTACGGCGAATTCTTCAAGCCGCCCTTCCCGGCCCGGGCCGCCGTCGAGGTCGCCCGCCTGCCCAAGGACGTCCTGATCGAGATCGAGGCCGTCGCCCTCCGCTGATGCCGCTCTACGAATTCCAGTGCCGCGTTTGCCGGACCCGTTTCGAGCGCCTGGTTCGGATCGGCCGCGAATCCGACGTTCGTTGCCCGTCCTGCGGCTCACCCGAGGTCCAGAAGCTCTTGTCCAGGTTCGGGATCCAGGGCGGGGACAAGCCGTCCGCACGGTCGGCCTCCTCAAGCGGTTGCGCGAGCTGTTCCTCCAAGTCGTGCAACACATGCCGTTGAACCCGGGCCGGCCGGAGAGCGACATCCCGTGACGCCTCCGCGCGCGCGGCGCCAGGTCCGGGTCGGCATCGACACCGGCGGAACATTCACCGATTTTTTGATCGCCCGCGACGGACGGCTCGCCGTCAAGAAGATCCTCTCCACGCCGCGCAACCCGACCCTGGCTATCCTCGAGGGCGTCGCCGACCTTCTGGATTCGGGCGACAGGATCGAGATCGTCCACGGCACGACCGTCGCCACCAATGCGCTGCTCGAGCGCAAGGGAGGACGGATCGCCCTGCTGACGACGCGCGGTTTCGAGGACCTCCTGCTGATCGGCCGCCAGGTCCGGAAGCGCCTCTACGGGCTGTGCGGCGAAGAGCGGCGCCCGCTCTGCCCCCGATCGCTGTGCTTCGGGGTCGACGAGAGGACGGCCGCGACGGGTGCCGTCGAACGGAGGCCCGGCCGCCCGGACCTCGAGCGCCTGGCCGTGCGCCTCCGGAAGGCCGGCGTCGAAGCCGTCGCCGTCTCCTTTCTGCACTCCTACGCGAACCCGGCCAACGAAGAGACGGCCGCCGCGGTCCTCGAACGCGGAGGGCTGCGCCTCTCCGTCTCCAGCCGTCTTATGCCCGAGCACCGCGAGTACGAGCGGACCGCGGCCGCGGCCGTCAACGCCTATCTCATGCCCGTCCTCGACGATTACCTGTCGTCGCTCGAAACGGGGACGCGGGGAGCGGCCCTCCGCATCATGCAGTCGAACGAGGGCACGATCGCGGCCGGCCGCGCCCGCCGCGAGCCGATCCGGACCGCCCTGTCCGGCCCGGCCGGCGGCGT
>JAFGBC010000138.1 GCA_016933355.1 Candidatus Aminicenantota bacterium | reverse complement strand
TGGTCCTCGAGCTTCTTCTTCAGCTCGGCTTCCTTTTTCGTCATCTCGGGAAGCGCGGCCGGCTCGACTTTCGCCTCGCCGAGCCTGACGATCTCGAACGACTTGAAGTCGATGTCCATGGGCGACACGGCGATCGTAGACATCGTCGTGACATCGTTGAGCTGGATGGCGTGGAAGTACCTGTCGATGACGGCTTTGTCGGGCTTTGAGGAGCACGCGTTGAAAGCCGCGACGACGAGCAGAAGCGCGCCGAGGAGACAAAGGTTCTTCTTGCCCATAAGTCCTCCTTCCTAGGGATACTGTTTGACGAGCCTATTATCTCCGGATTTTGACCGGTTTTCAAGTCAAAAAGCAAGGACGGGCCCGACCGCGGCCGGCCGGAAGCCGTCGGAAGGGTTTGCCCGCCCCGTCCGTTTATGGTATTTTAATACGTTTCATGGTGCAATCAGGAAACGTCGAGGATCAGACAGGGGCAAGGCCATGACGAACATCGAAACCATCATCCAACGGCACGCCGGCGATCCGACGCGGCTTCTCGATATGCTCCGCGACGTCCAGGCCGCGCGCGGCTGCGTCGACCGGGTCAGCCGGGCGGCCTTGGCCAAAGCGCTCCGCATGTCCGAGGCCGACGTCGAGGGTATCGTCAGCTTCTATCATTTCTTCTCTCGAACGCCGGCCGGCCGCTACGCCGTCTACCTGAACACGAACGTCATCGCCTGGATGAACGGGCGGGCCGCCGTCGCTCGCGCCTTCGAGCGGGAGGCGGGCGTCCGCTTCGGCCGGACCGCCCCGGACGGCCTGATCGGCCTCTTCCAGACCTCGTGCATCGGTATGAACGACCAGGAGCCCTCGGCGGTCATCAACGGCGTCGTTTTCACCCGGCTGACCGAGGCCAAGGTCAAGGACATCGTCGCCGGCATGAGGGCCGGTCGTCCCGCCGCGGAGCTCGTCGGGGAACTCGGGGACGGCGCCAACCAGCACGCCCTCGTCCGGGCCATGGTCGCGAACAACATCCGGGCGGCCGGTCCGGTCGTGTTCGGGCCCCACGAACCCGGGCGCGGCCTGCGCAAGGCCGTCGGCCTGACGCCCGAGGCGGTCATCGCCGAGGTCAAGGCGTCGAACCTCCTCGGCCGCGGAGGCGCCGGATTCCCGACCGGACTCAAATGGGACTTTTGCCGCCGTGAAAAGGGCGATCGTCATTACGTCGTCTGCAACGCCGACGAGGGGGAGCCCGGCACCTTCAAGGACCGGGTCATCCTGACCGAGCGACCCGGGCTCCTGTTCGAGGGCATGGCCGTCGCCGGCTATGCCGTGGGCGCCGCCGAGGGCATCCTCTATCTCCGGGCGGAATACGCCTACCTCAAGCCCTATCTGGAGAGCGTCCTGGACGGCCTGCGCCGCGAGGGCCTCCTCGGAAAGGGCGCGGCCGGCAAGGCCGGGTTCGACTTCGACATCGTCATCAAGCTGGGCGCCGGCGCCTATATCTGCGGCGAGGAGTCGGCCCTGATCGAATCGGCCGAGGGCAAGCGCGGAGAGCCGCGCGACCGACCGCCCTTCCCCGTTCAGGTCGGCTATCTGAACGAGCCGACGATCGTCAACAACGTCGAGACGCTGTGCTGCGCGGCCCGGATCATGGCCGAGGGCGCGGCCTGGTTCAAGTCCATGGGCACGGCCAAGTCGGCCGGGACCAAGCTCCTCAGCGTCTCCGGCGATTGCGAGCGCCCCGGCGTCTACGAGGTCGCGTTCGGCCTGACCGTCCGGCAGCTCCTCGACATGGCCGGAGCCCCCGGCGCCGCCGCCGTCCAGGTCGGCGGTCCGTCCGGATCCTGCATCGGGCCGGACGGCTTCAAAAGGGCGATTTGCTTCGGCGACCTCCCGACCGGCGGCTCGATCATGATCTTCGGGCCGGAGCGCGACCTGCTCGAGGTCGTCCGCGGCTTCATGGAGTTCTTCGTCGAGGAGTCGTGCGGCTGGTGCGTCCCCTGCCGGGCCGGCAATGTCCTCCTCCTGCGCAAGCTGGAAAAAGTGCTCGACGGTAAGGGCAACGCCCGCGACCTCGAGGAGCTGGTTGCCTGGGGCGCGGTCGTCAAGACCACGAGCCGCTGCGGCCTGGGCCAGACCTCGGCCAACCCCATCCTGACGACGCTGGCCAACTTCCGCGGTCTTTACGAGGCCAGGCTGCGCTCCGGCGCCGACGCCGACGCCGTGCTCGACTTCGACCTCGCGGCGGCGATGGAGGCCTCCTGCCGGGCCGCCGGGCGCCCCATCCCCTCCCCGGAGGCCCATCATGGCTGAGATCAAGCTGACGATCGACGGCAAGCCCTGCACGGCCCGGCCCGGACAGACGATCCTCGAGGCGGCCAAGGCGAGCGGCATCTACATTCCGGCCCTCTGCCATTACGAGGGGCTCAAGCCTTCGGGCAGCTGCCGCATCTGTACGGTCAAAGTCAACGGCCGGCCGGCCGCCGCCTGCACCCAGCCGGTCGCGGAAGGGCTGGTCGTCGAAACGGCGACACCCGAGCTCGAGGACATGCGCCGGGCCCTGGTCGAGATGCTCTTCGTCGAGGGCAACCACTTCTGCCCGAGCTGCGAGAAGAGCGGCAACTGCGAGCTCCAGGCCCTGGCCTACAGGTTCGGGATGCTCGTCCCCCGCTTCCCCTACCAGTGGTCGGTCCGGGAGATCGAGAGCGTCTCGCCCCGGCTCCTGATGGAGCATAACCGCTGCATCCAGTGCCGGCGCTGCGTCGAGGCGATCCGGACCCCGGACGGCCGCAGGGTGTTCGCGGCTCAGGAGCGGTCCGGTCGGCTGCGGATCGGCGTCGACCCCGAGCTCGCCGCCGGGCTCGACGAGGATACGGCCCGGAAAGCCATGGCCATCTGCCCGGTCGGCGCCATCCTCTACAAGGAGGTCGGGTTCGCCGTTCCGATCGGGCGGCGCAAGTATGACCGGTCGCCGATCGGGAGCGACATCGAGACGAAATGAGGCCGCATCATGAGTAAACCCGTCATCGCCACCGCCTCGCTGGCCGGCTGCTTCGGCTGCCACATGTCCCTCCTGGACATCGACGACCGGATCCTCAAGCTTATCGAGCTCGTCGAGTTCCACAAGTCGCCGATCGACGACATCAAGACCTTCACAAAGCCCTGCGACATCGGGCTGATCGAGGGCGGCTGCTGCAACCACGAGAACGTCGAGGTCCTCCGCTCCTTCCGCAAGCACTGCAAGACGCTCGTCGCGGTCGGGGAGTGCGCCGTCATGGGCGGCCTGCCGGCCCTCCGCAACGGCATCCCGATCAAAGACTGCCTGGAGGAGGCTTACCTGCGCACGCCGACGACCGAGGGCAACACGGTCATCCCCAACGACGAGGAACTGCCCGTCATCCTGGACAAGGTCTACCCTTGCCACGAGATCGTCAAGGTCGACGCCTTCCTGCCCGGCTGCCCGCCCTCGGCCGACCTCATCTGGGAGGCGCTGACCGCGCTCCTCGAGGGTCGTCCCCTCAAGCTGACCTACGACCTCATCAAATACGACTGAAGGACAATGACGCCATGGCCAGAAAAATCACGATCGAGCCGGTGACCCGCGTCGAAGGGCACGGCAAGGTCACCATCCACCTCGACGACAGCGGCAAGGTCCGCCAGTCCCGGCTCCACATCGTCGAGTTCCGCGGGTTCGAGCGCTTCGTCCAGGGACGGCCCTACTGGGAAGCGCCCGTCCTCGTCCAGCGGCTGTGCGGGATCTGCCCGGTCAGCCACCACCTGGCCGCCGCCAAGGCGATGGACGCCATCGTCGGCGTCGACCCGGAGACGCTTCCGGCCACGGCCGATAAGATGCGCCGCCTCATGCACTACGGCCAGATGCTCCAGTCGCACGCCCTGCACTTCTTTCACCTCTGCTCGCCCGACCTCCTCTTCGGCGTCGACGGCGACCCGGCCGTCCGCAACATCGTAGGCGTCGCCCTCAAGCACAAGGACTTGGCCGTCCGCGGCATCCTCCTCCGGAAGTTCGGCCAGGAGGTCATCCTGGCCACGGCCGGGAAGAAGATCCACGGCACGGGCGCCATACCGGGCGGCATCAACAAGAACCTGAGTCCCGAAGAGCGGGATGCCTTCCTCAAGGGCCCGGCTCCGCTGAACTGCGACACGATGATCGACTGGGCCCAGGAGGCCGTCGACTTCTTCAAGTCCTATCACCTCAAAAACAAGGCCTTCATCGACGGCTTCGCCGATTTTCCCTCCAACCACCTCAGCCTCGTCCGCAAGGACGGCGCCCTCGACTTCTACCACGGCGTCCTGCGCGCCGTCGACGCCGACGGCCGCAAAATCCTGGACGACGTCGACTACAACGGCTATCTGAGCCACATCGGCGAAGAGGTTCGAACCTGGAGCTACATGAAATTCCCCTTCCTCAAGTCCCTGGGGAAGGACAAGGGCTGGTACCGGGTCGGACCGCTGGCCCGCCTCAACACCTGCGACTTCATCCCTTCGCCCCGCGCCCAGAAGGAGTTCGAGGCCTTCCGCGCCTACGCCCGCGGAAAGCCCAACGGAAAGACCCTGCACTTCCACTGGGCGCGGCTCATCGAGCTCCTGCATGCGACCGAGGTCATCCGGGAGCTGCTCCTCGACCCCGACCTGCAGGGCACGACGCTCACCGCCCGGGGCGCCAAGCGCCCGGAAGGCGTCGGCCTGCTCGAGGCGCCGCGCGGAACGCTCTTCCACCACTACCGCGTCGACGCGAACGACCAGATCACGATGGCCAACTTGATCGTCTCGACGACGAACAACAACGAGCCGATGAACCGGGCCGTCGACTGGGTCGCCCGGAACGTCCTGGCCGAAAAGGCGGAGATCACCGAGGGCATGCTGAACCAGGTCGAAGTCGCCATCCGCGCCTACGA
>JAFGBC010000137.1 GCA_016933355.1 Candidatus Aminicenantota bacterium | reverse complement strand
GGTCGGCCCCGATGTTTCCGACGAACGCGACGATCTTCCTCGCGAAACTCAACCGCGGAGCCGCCTTCCGGTCATTCGCCCGCCCCTTCCTCTCATGCCGATAATATAACGGTGCCCGCGCGGCCGTCTACTTGACCTGGTAGCGGGTCACGAAGCTGTCCCAGCCCCCTCCGGCGAATTCGTCCTGGACGCCGTCCTTGAAGGGGAAATTCAGGCTGTTGGTGTAGCCCGTGACCAGGATGCGACCCTCGGCGTCGAAAATCACCGCCTGGCCGTTGTCGGCCAGCCCTCCGCCCAGGTAGGTCGAGAAAAGGAGGCTCCCGCCCTTGGCGGGGATAAGGGTCAGGAAGGCGTCCTGTCCGCCCCGGCGGCCTTTCTGAACGGCTTCCATGAGCGGAAAGCCCAGGCTTTTCGTCATCCCGGCGACGGCGATGACGCCGTCGGCCCGGACGGCGACGCCGTAGGCGTAATCCACGTCCATGCTTCCCAAATAGCTGGAGAAAACCAGGCCTTTTCCCGTCGGCGCGAGCTTAGCGATGACGGCCTCGGCCATCCCCTTGCGGACAGTCTGGAACGCATTCTTGAGGCGGAATTTTCCATAGGTGCACCCGGCCACGATGGCGCAGCCCTTGCCGTCGACGGCGACGGAATACGCCTCATCCTCGCTCGAACCGCCCAGATAGGTCGAGTAGCTCAGGCTCCGGCCGTCCGGCGCGAACTTGGTGACGAAGAAATCTCTCATCCCCTGGTGTTTCAATTGAAGAGGCTCGGCCAGGGGAAAGTCGGTGCTCTCGGTCGACCCCACGACATAAGCCGAGCCGGCCGCGTCCAGGGCGACGTCCTCCGCTTGATCGATATTCGAGCCGCCCAAGTACGTGGAGAAGACCAGGTTCCTCCCGGACGGGGCCAGCTTGGTCAGGAACGAGTCGTCTTTATAGAGGAGAGAGCCCGGCTTGTTCTGGAAGGGCCTGGCCAAGGGGAAATCGGCGCTCCGCGTCACCCCGGCGATATACACCGCGCCTTTGGCGTCGACCGCGACGCCCGTCGCCCCGTCGCTGTCGCCGCCCCCGAGATAGCTCGAGAAGACGAGCGTCTTTCCGGTCGGGGCCAGTTTGACGATGAAGCCGTCGTCGTTGCCCCCTTGGAATTCGGACTGGAACGCGTTCTTGACCGGGAACTTGTTGGAGCCCGTGACGCCGACGAGATAGGCGTTGCCCGCCGCATCCACGGCGAGATCGGGCTTGACCCAGCCTTTAAAGGTTTTGCCGACGGGAAAATAGGACGTATAGACGAGGGATAGCCCGTCGGGCGCGATCTTGGTCACGAAAACGTCGCTCCGGTCGAAGGGCCCGAGCGGAGGCGTTTTGTACGGCATCTCGTATTTCATGCCGGCGATGTAAACGGCCCCCTCGCCGTCGACGCCGATCGCCGTCGCGAGGTCCTTGGTGTCCGTGCCCACGTAAGTCGAATAGCCAATGACGTAGGGATCGATGACGAGGTCGCGGGACCGGTCGTAGCGACCGACCCGGAAGCCGTAAGTGCCCCCGCTCCGCGCCTCGAAGGAGGCCTCGATCGCAACCCGTCGGCCGTCGATGTCCTGGTAGGCGGACGGCGCTCGGTGGACGATCTCGCCGGACCCGTGTCCGACCACGAGGTTGCCGTCGGCATCGATTAGAACGTCGCCCGCAGCCTCGAAGGAAAACGCGACGGCGGCCGGATCGGCGCCGGACCGAACGAGCCAGTCGTACTCGACCTGACGCTCGGCGCCGTAGACCTTGAGGTCGATATCGGGATACAGACCCTCATAGATGACGGCTTCCGACGTGGGGATATCCGTCAACCACTCGTCGGGCCGGCTTCCTTGGAAATAGTTGACTCGGTACGCGGCCGGGTCGGCGGCCCCGATCCTCGCGTCGGGCCGGCTGCCCTTGAATCTCATCCGCGATACGCCGCACTCCGAATAAAAGTCCAGGCCCCGTGCGGTCAGCTCGAGCCGATAACGGCCCGTCCGCGCTTCGAACAGGACGCCGTCGGCGGCTTGGCCGCGGTTGGCGGCGAAATAAAGGGGAAACGACCCGAAGTCGGCGCTCGGGACGAGCCCATTCAGGGCCGCCTGCGCGGCGCTGCCTCCCTGGGGCGCGGCTGGCGCCTGAAAGACGATACAGAGAACTGCCAAGAAAACGGCACCCTTCGACAGACTATTCATATGATCCCTCCCTGGGAAAAAGCCTCGGTTGAATCGTATCAACGACAACGGCCCAAGTCAACCCGTGTCGCCCGTTGGGCTCGAAATCCGCGACGATGCGGACGAAAGCCGCTTCAGCCGTCCCGAGACATAGCCGCGGCGACGTGCCCTGCTCGGCCGCCCGGCGGCAGGTGTGAAGTCGGGAAAATTCCGGAGGATGTTTCCGGTGGGTTCATCGAGAATAATTGAGTATGATGTCCCCGGAATTCTTCAGCGGAATAAGAGCGAGGCGAGGATGCGGTCGGCTTCGTCGCGGTCGAAGCTCGCGGCCGGGGCGACGTAATTCGTCTCGTGGGCGACGCTCCCGGCGCGCCGGATCCGGACGAGGGCTTTAATCGGGGCGCCCTCCCAAGCGTATTGATACGAAAACGAGGCCGCGAAATCGCCCGCTTCTCCCGCCGCGATCTCGCCGCGCTCGATGCCGGACATGTCCGGGAACCGGTCGCGCAGCTTGGCGATCCTTTGCTCGCGGTACTGCTCCGCGCTCATCTCCGTCTCGTCGCGCTCCAAGAAGGCGCGGGTCACGAACGCCAGCGCCTGGACGGAGCCGTCCGGCTTGGACTTGATAAAGCGGACGAGGTCGGTTTTCATCGGCGTCGCCCGTTTGAAATCCGCGGGCAGCGAGATCATCAGCCGCGCATCGGAGAGCCAATAGACGGTCCAGGCGCCGCTCGACTCCACGGCCTTGATCACTTTATTCATGAGCGCGACGCCGCCGTCCAGCGACTCGTTCCGCTCGGCCTCGGCCGCGGAGTACTGAACGGGAGCGACCATGATGCCGGCCCGCATCTGGACCGCCATGTCGTAGCCGATCCAGAGATGCTCGAGGAGGGAGAGCGGGCTCTTCGTCACGGAGGGAAAATCGGGGCGGGGCGGGATCCAGGAGAAGCCCCATTCCGCGGCGAGGACGGCCTTGTCGCCCGTCCGGTAGAACTCGTATTTGCGGAGCGCTTCCTTGAGGACGGCCTTCGCCTCGCCGAGCGTCCGCGCCTTCGCCGCCTCGCCGGCCGCGTCCGCTTCCTTGATCAGCCCGTCGAGCTTGATATCGGCGACGAGGAGCTGGACCTCGACCGGGAGGCCGGCGTAGACTCCCCTGGCGTCCGGCGGCCGTGGGCTCGAGCTCGAGGCCTGCGCCGGCCCGAGCGCCCAGACAAGCAGCGGT
>JAFGBC010000364.1 GCA_016933355.1 Candidatus Aminicenantota bacterium | reverse complement strand
CGAAGCGCTCGAGCGCCAGCGTCTTCTCGACGCGGAAGGCGAGCGGCGGCCGCGGGGAGGGGAGGAGGAGGGGCTCGCCGCATTCCGGACAGAACGGCGAGAAGGGGTCGTAGGCGTAATCGCGCTCGCAGAGTCGGCATTCCAGCCTGTCCATCTGGCGTTCTCTCAAAACGAGTCTCTAGTTTAGGGCGAAGACGGACGGCTGTAAAGCCCGGGCGGGGGATTGAACCGGGGCGGGCTCGGGGGCTAAAATGGCGGTCGGGACGATGCCATGGAGAATAACGACGTCGATAGCGTCTTCATGACGGCGGCTTTAGCCGAAGCCGCTAAAGCCGGAAGGGCCGGGGAGGTTCCGGTCGGCGCCGTCGTCGTCTCCGGCGGCCGGATTCTCGCCCGCGGCCGCAACCGGATGATCGGCGCCTGCGATCCGACCGCCCATGCCGAGGTCGACGCCCTCCGCCGCGCCGCCCGCCGGGTCGGGAACTACCGGTTGACCGGCTGCGACCTCTACGTGACGATCGAACCCTGCGCCATGTGCGTCGGAGCCGCAGTCCAGGCCCGTGTCCGCCGGCTCGTCTACGGCGCGGCCGATCCCAAGGCCGGCGCCGTCCGCTCGGTCCTGGATTTTCCCTTCGCGAGGCTGAACCATAGGATCGAGATCCGCGGCGGCGTCCGGGCCGAGGACTGCGGCCGGCTCCTCAGGGAATTCTTCCGGACGCGGCGCAAGGCCGGGCGCTGACCCGGCGCGGACGGCGAATTGTTATCCCGATTATGGTATGATGAGGCGTTTAGCGGAGAGGTGGCCGAGTGGTTGAAGGCGACGGTCTCGAAAACCGTTATTCTGAGCAATCGGAATCGCGGGTTCGAATCCCGCCCTCTCCGCCAGCTTCGTCCCCCCCGGCCGTCCGGAGCCGGGGGGCCGCGCTCGCCGTCACCAGTCTGGCCTCGTTCCTGACGCCCTTCATGGGGTCCTCGATGAACCTGGCTCTGCCCGCGATCGGGCGGGAGTTCGGGCTGGGGGCCGTCGGGCTGGGCTGGGTGGCGTCCGCCTACCTCCTGGCCGCAGCCATGGTTTTGATCCCGGCCGGTCGGTTGGCCGACCTGTTCGGCCGCAAGAGGATCTTTATCTGCGGCGTCGTCATCTACACGGCCGCGTCCGCCGTCCTCGCGCTCTCGCCGTCGGCCGGCGTCCTGACCGGATTCCGGGCCGCCCAGGGCATGGGCGGCGCCATGGTCTTCGGGACGGCGGTCGCCCTGCTGATCTCGGTTTATCCGGCCGACCGCCGAGGGCACGCCCTGGGCATCAACACGGCGGCCGTCTATCTGGGCCTGTCGCTCGGGCCTGTCCTCGGCGGCGTCCTGACCCAGCAGTTCGGCTGGAGAAGCCTGTTCTGGACGCAGGTCCCGATCGGGATCCTGATCGCCGTCCTGGCCGCGGCCGTCTTCCGGGGGGAGTGGGCCGAAGCCCGCGGCGAGAGGTTCGACGTCGGCGGATCGGCGCTCTTCGCCGTCTCGCTCCTGGCCCTCATGGTCGGTTTTTCCAGGCTGCCCACGGCGAGCGGCGCCGCGCTGACGGCGGCGGGCGCGGCCGGCGCGGCGGCCTTTGTCCTCATGGAAAAAAGGATCAAAGCGCCCGTCTTCGACGTCCGCCTCCTCGTCCGCAACCGCGTCTACGGCTTCTCCAACCTGGCCGCGCTCATCAACTACTGCGCGACCTCGGCCCTGAGCTTCCTCCTCAGTCTCTACCTCCAATACGTCAAGGGGATGACGCCCCAGGCGGCGGGCTTGGTCCTGGTCGCTCAGCCCGTCGTCATGACCGTCTTCTCTCCTCTGGCGGGCCGCGCCTCCGACCGCAGGGATCCCCGGATCCTGGCCTCGGCCGGCATGGCCCTCTCGAGCCTGGGGCTCTTCGTCTTTTCTTGGCTGGGACGGGGAACGACCGTCGCCTTCGTCGTCGGCGGACTGCTCCTGGTCGGGTCCGGGTTCGCCCTGTTCTCGTCGCCGAACACGAACGCGGTCATGGGGGCGGTCGAGAAAAAGTCTTACGGCGTCGCCTCGGCGACGCTGGCCACCATGCGGCTGGTCGGCCAGATGCTGAGCCTGGGGATCGTCATGATGCTGTTCTCGGTCACGATCGGACCGGGCCGGATCACGCCCGATCGTCACGACGCTTTCCTCGTCGGCCTGAGGGATGCCTTCCTGCTCTTTGCCGTCTTATGCGTCTTCGGCGTGTTCGCCTCGCTGGCCAGGGGGCCGAACGGCCGGAGACCGGAACGGGCCCATGAGCGTTAAGAAGGTTCCGGTCGCCTTGGCCGGCTTCGGCCATATCGGGAAGGCGTTCGCCGCGCTCATGGCGGAAAAAGCGGACGCCGTCCGCCTGCGCTACGAACTGGACCTGCGTCTCGTCGCCGTCCTGCGCAAGAGAGGCGCCGTCGTGGACGAAGGCGGTTTCACCGGGCCCGTCCCGGCCGTGGGTTCGGCGGGCTGGACAGACGGTTTGACCGCGGCCGAAGTCCTCGGCCGCGGCGAACGCGGCGTCCTGGCCGACTGCACGCCCTCCTCGATCCGGACGGGGGAACCCGGCCTCGGGATCCTCCGGGCGGCTCTGGCAGCGGGCTGGCATGTCGCGACCGCAGGCAAAGGGCCGCTCGTCCTCGATTACGCCGGGCTCCGGGATGCCGCCCGGCGGGTCGGCGTTCAAATCCGGTATAGCGCGGCGACGGCCGCCGCCCTCCCGACTCTGGATGTCGGGCTCCTCTCGCTGGCCGGCGCCGAAGTCCTG
>JAFGBC010000136.1 GCA_016933355.1 Candidatus Aminicenantota bacterium | reverse complement strand
TCGATCGCCTTGAGGATGTCGAACCCGACCTGGGGATGGGTTTTGATGATGGTGAACTCGATGTCCGAGAGCTGCCCGGGCTTGCTCAGGATCTCGGCCGGGATGTAGATCTTCCCGATGTCGTGGAGGTCGCCGGCCATGCGCAGGCCGTCGATCTGGTTCTGGGACAGCCCCATCTCCCGGGCGATCGCGCAGGACAGACGGCTGACGCGGCGCTGATGACCGGCCGTGTAGGGATCGCGCATCTCGATCGTCAGCCCCATGGCTTGGACGGTCGCGTCCAGGGCCCGACGGAGCTTTTCGACGCCGGCGTTGAGCTCGGCTTCGGCCCGCTTCCGTTCCGTGATGTCGCGAAAGACGAGGACGCCGCCGGCCGCGAGACCCTGATCGTCCGCGATCGGAGCGAGGTTGCCTTCGATCGGGAGCGGCTCGCCCGTCCTCGGCCGCAAGCGCGTCAGGCTGGACAGAGCGGTCCGGGCGGCGGCGTCCGGGTTGCGGCGGCGCGGCAGGATCTCGGGAAGCTCCGGCCCGTCGCTTTGGAAGACGTCCGCGAGGGGCCGGGCCAGGGCCTCCGTCTGGCTCCAGCCCGTCAGCCGCTCGGCGAGCGGGTTCATGAACGCGACGCGGCCGTCTTTGTCGGTGGCGATGATCCCGTCTCCGATGCTGTGGAGGATCGTCCTCAGCCAGAGGCCCCGCTCCTTGAGCTCTCTCTCCATCTTGGCCTTGTAGAGGGCCATTTCGATCGTGGTCTGCAGCTCCCGCTCCTCGAACGGCTTGAGGATATAGCCGAAGGGGCCGGTCCGCTTGGCGCGTTGGAGGGTCGGCTCGTCCGTATAGGCGGTCAGATAGACGACGGGGATGCCCAGCTTGTCCCAGATCGTCTCGGCGGCGCTGATGCCGTCGACGCCCCCCTTGAGGACGATGTCCATCAGGACCAGGTCGGGGGCGTGCTCGCGCGCCTTGCGGACGGCTTGAGCGGCCGTCGCGACGGGTCCGATGGCTTCGTAGCCGAAGCTGCGTAGCATGTTTTGGATGTCGCGGCCGACCAGGCTTTCGTCTTCGACGACCAGGATGCGGGTCATGGCGCTCAGATCCGGCTGCGGTACTGGAGCTGCCGGAAGACGACGGCGAATCGCGTTCCCTTCCCCCGCTTGAGCGCGAGCGTTCCTTCGACCTGATTCGTCAGCATCATCACGATCTGGAGGCCGAAGGTCTTGGCCGTCTGGGGCTCGATCCGGGGCGGGATGCCGACGCCGTCGTCGGCGACAATCAGACGGAAGGCGCCTCCCGCCAGCGGACGGAGCGAGACGGTCAGTGTGCCCGCCCGGTTTCGGGGGAAGGCGTGCTGGAGGGCGTTGGTCACAAGCTCGTTGACGATCAGGCCGCAGGGGACGGCCGTCCGGATATCCAGGGGGGAGCGTTGGAGGTCCAGGCGGATCCGGACGCGATGGAGGTCGGTTGCCATGACGTGGGTGAGATGGATGATGAGGGCCTGGACATAGCCGGCGAAGTCGATCCGCGTCGCCGCGCCGGCCTGATAGAGCTTTTCGTAGACGAGCGAGATGGCCCGGACGCGGTTCTGGGAGTCTTTCAGGAGGCGAAGGGCCGCCTTGTCCTTGACCGCTTCGGCCTGCAGGCCGATCAGGCTGGCGACGACCTGAAGATGGTTCTTGATCTGGTGGAGGATTTCGCGGAGAGAGGCGTCTGTCTGCGCCGCCTCGGTCGCGGGGCCCGCCGCGGGACTCCGTCGCGCCGGACCGGGGAGGACTCGCGGCGTCCGTGATCCCTTTCGCATTCCGGATTCCTGTTGGAAACCTCATCATAGGACAATCGCGGGGGGATAGCAAGAGGCCGCCGCCGCCCGGACGGGCCGTTTCAGCCCGCGAAGATGTGAAAGCCGTTGCCGCCGGCCGCCCGTGCCCGGCCGAGGGCCGACGCGACGTTCCGGGTCAGAGCCTCGACGTCCTCTCCGTGCCCGGGGAAGAGACAGATCCCCATGCTGACCGAGAGGCGGGCGGTCCCCTCCTTGCGGCGGAAGGGCCGCCTCAAGTCTTTCTGGATTCTCCGCGCCAGCAGGGGAAGGGCAGCGGACTTCTTGAGATCGGGAAGGATGAGCATGAAGCTGTCGTCGCCGAACCGGGCGACCGTATCGGTCTTGCGCAACACGGCGGTCAGCCGGCGGGCGAGGGTCCGGAGGATGACGTCCCGCGCGGCCGCCGCCCGGCCCGTGCCGGCGGCGGGCAGGCCGTCGGGAGCGACCAGGATCAGAACCAGCGGCAGACCGTCGCGGCGGGCGTGAGCGAGGGCCAGCGTCAGCCGGTCCGCGAGCAGGAAACGGTTGGGGAGTCCGGTCAACGGGTCCCGGACGGCAGTTGCGAAGAAGGCCGCGTCCTTGCGCGGGACGGGCGGCGGGCTGCGGAAGAGGAAGACGATATGGCGCGGCGTCCCGGCCGGGTCGTGAAGGAGGGTCGCGGCGACTTCGACCGAGACCGACCGGAGGTCCTTGGCCGTCAAAAGGAGCCGTCCGGGCGGCGCCCAGCGGCGCTTTCGGATGATCGTCTCGGGCGCAGGCAGGGCGGGCCGCCCCGTCGTCTCCGACCGAAGGCGGAGAACGTCGGTCGCGGGGCGTCCGGAGGCCTGGCCGGGATCCCAACCCGTGATCCGGCCGGCCAGCGCGTTCATGAACGCGACGCGGCCCCGGACGTCGACGGCGACGACGGCGTCGGCGATGCTGTCGAGGATCGCCAGCGTCCAGCGCTCCCGCTCCGCAAGGCGGGCTTCCCGGGCGTGCTTATAGAGGGCCATCTCGATCGTGGTCTGGAGCTCCCGCTCCTCGAACGGCTTGAGGAGATAGCCGAAGGGCTCGGTGAGCTTGGCGCGGTTGATCGTCGCCTCGTCGGCGTAGGCCGTCAGGTAGATGACCGGAACGTCATGACGGCGGCGGATCGCCGCCGCCGTCGCGATCCCGTCCAGACTGCCCTTGAGGACGATGTCCATCAGGACGAGGTCGGGCGGGGCTTCTTCGACCTTCTTCAGCGCCAGCTCGCCCGAGGCGGCGACGCCGGCCACGGCGAAACCGAGGTTCAGGACCATGGCTTGGATATCCCGGGCGACCAGGCTCTCGTCTTCGACGATGAGGATCCGGGTTTTAGGCATGTCCGGGCCCCCGCTACTTGTAGATCGGCTCTTGGAAGCGGACCCGAAATTCGGTGCCGCCGGCGCGGGTCCGCTCGGCGAGCTCGATCGTGCCGTCGAGCTGTTCGACAAGGAGAAGGACGAGCTGCATCCCGAGCGAGTCCGTCCGGCGGTAGTCGAGGCCTTCGGGGAAGCCCGCCCCGTCGTCCCGGACGATGAGGACGTAGGTCCCTTCGCCCTCGGGGCGGAGCTCGACGGCGATCGTCCCCGCCCGGTCGCCGGGGAACGCGTGCTTGAGGGCGTTCGAGACGAGCTCGCTGATGAGCAGGCCGCAGGGCATAGCGGTGTTGATGTCGAGCGCGACGTCGCGGATGCCGGACCGGAAGCGGACCTGGGAGGGGGCGACCCGGGAGGCCTGGAAGAGATGCTGGACGAGGCTCTCGATGTACCCGGCCATGTCGATGCGGGCCAGGTCCTTGGACTGGTAGAGCTTCTCGTGGACGAGGGCCATCGAGCGGATGCGGCGCTGGCTCTCCTTGAGGAAGCTCATGGCCTCCCCTTCCTTGAGGTGGCGGCTCTGCAGGCTCAGGAGGCTGGAGACGACCTGGAGGTTGTTCTTGACCCGGTGATGGATCTCGCGGAGGAGGACCTCTTTCTCGCGGAGCGAGGATTTGAGCGCTTCCTCCGAGCGCTTGCGCTGGATGGCCATGGCGGCCTGGGTCGAAACGAACAGCAGGATAGCCTTGTCCTCCTCCGTGTAACGGACTCCGGCCGCGTAGGTCTGGACGACCATGACCCCGATCGTCCGGCCCTGAACCTTGAGGGGAACCCCCAGCCAGTCGATCGAGGGCGCCCCGATGGATTCGATCTGCCTGCGGCGGAGGAGACGCTTGAAGATCTCCGGCGAGGCGAGCAGGGGCGCCCCCGTGCGGAGGACGTATTCGGTCAGGCCCTTGCCGGGCCGCTTGGGCTTGACCGGCTCGTCGAACTCGTCGATGAAATAGGGGAAGGTCAAGAGGTCGCGGTCCGGGTCGAAGAGCGCGATGTAGAAATTCCGGGCCGGCATGAGCTCGGAGATGACGGCGTGGATGGACAGGAACAGGTCGTTCAGGCTTTCGGTCGACTGGGCGGCTTCCGAGATCCGGAAGGCCGCGTTCCTGATCCGCTCGGCCTTGTGGCGCTCGGTGATGTCCCGGACGAAGACGACGAATACGGAGGTCCGGCCGACCCGGACCAGGCGGAGGCTGACCTCGCAGGGGAAGACGCTGCCGTCCTTCTTCTTGTTGACCGTTTCGAGATGGAGACGGCCTTGGGCGGAAATCTGCTTTCCGACGCGGCTGAGCTGGGCGACGATCTCGGCGGGCAGCAGGTCGCGGACGTTGAGGCGGAGAAACTCCTCCCGGCTGTAGCCGTAGATTTCGCAGGCGGTCGGGTTGCAATCGAGGATGCGGCCGTCCGTGGTCTCGATGAAGACGGCGTCGGTCGCGGCCTCGAACAGGGCGCGGAAACGGGCTTCGTCCCCGCCGGCGGGCTTGCGGGCGCGCCCGGGCGGCGTCCGCCGCCGGCGGGAGACGGGCGAGGGTTGAGGGCCG
>JAFGBC010000363.1 GCA_016933355.1 Candidatus Aminicenantota bacterium | reverse complement strand
GCGGAGGGCGGGCGCGAGACGGCCGGGCGACGGAGAGGCCCGCTAGCCCAGCTTGGCGAAGAGGGCTTGAAAGCGCGGGAGGGCGCGCAGGGGGTCGAGGTTGCTGTCGTTCTCGAACCAGCCCTTGGTGGACAGGCCCAGGCTGACGGCCCGTTCCAGGCAGTCGAGGGCGTCTTCGGGGGCGCCGGCCAGGGAGTAGATGCATCCCAGGTTATAGAGAACCATGGGCTCGTCGCGCCCGATCGCGGCCGCCCGCCGCGCCCATTCCAGGCCCCGCTCCCGCTCGCCCAGGGCGACCAACCCGTTGGCGCCCATGTACAGGGCCCGGACGTCGTCGGGGTGGAGGTCGATGCGCTCGGCGACGAGCGCGGCGCCCCGTCGACGGGCGGCCCGGGCGTCTTCCGGCGCCCCCAGGTCGTCATAGATCTGGGCGACGAGGAGCGGAGACTGGTAATCCTCGGGCCGGACCCGCATCGCCTCCTCGTAATAGCGGACCGCGCGCTTCAGGTCGCCGCGGCCGAAGGCGAACCGGGCGTAGAAATACCAGGCCTCGAACAGCCCCGGGTCGAGACCGACGGCGGCTTCGAAGGCGCGTTCGGCCTCCGCGACGTCGCCGTTGATCGACAGGGCCATCCCGAGGGAGGCCTGGGCCTGCGCCGATTCGGGGGCCAGCTCGATCGCGCGCCGGGCCGCCTCGAGCGCCTGGCTGCGGACGGCATCGGTCCGCTCGGCGTGCTCGTGAATGAACGCCCAGCAGTCGGCCAGGCCGGCGTAGGCGAGGGCGTAGCCGGAGTCGAGCTCGGTCGCCCGCGAAAAGAGCTGGAGGGCGAACTCGATGTCGTGACGGCCGAAGCGGTTGTAGAAGCTTCGTCCGCGCAGGTAATAGTCGTAAGCTTGGACATGGCGGGTCGGACTCTTTTCGAGCGCGCCCCGCTCCTGGGGGGACAGGGTGATCCGCATGGCCTGGACGATGGCCCGGGCGATCTCCTCTTGGATCTCGAAGATATCCTTGACTTCGCGGTCGTAGGACTCCGACCAGAGGTGGTAGCCGGAGGCGATGTCGACGAGCTGGGCCGTGATCCGGAGCCGGTTGCCGGACTTGCGAACGCTTCCCTCGAGGAGCGTCGCGACGCCGAGCTGGCGGCCGATGTCGTCCGGGCTCGCGTCCCCGTCCTTGAAGCGGAAGGCGGCCGTCCGGGCCGCGACCCGGAGGCCGTGGACGCGGCAGAGGGCGTTCGTGATCTCCTCGGCGATGCCCTCGCAGAAATAGGTCTGGTCCTTCTCCCGGCTCATGTCGGAGAAGGGCAGGACGGCGATCGAGGGCGTGTCGCCCGACCGCACGATCCGGGTTTCCTCGCCGAGCCAGCGGAGCTCGTCGCGGAGCTCGGAGGCCGACAGGAGCCGGAGGCGGGGGTCCTTCTCCAGGCAGTGCTCGAGGATGCGGTCGACGAGGTCGGGCAAGCGGGGGTTGACCGCGACGGCGGACGGCGGCGTGTCCTTGAGGATGGCGGCGATCGTTTCGACCGGGGTCGTCCCGCGGAAGGGGTGGCGCCCGGTCGCCATCTCGTAGAGGATGATCCCTAGGGCGAAGATGTCGGTCCGGTGGTCGAGGACCTCGCCCCGGAGCTGCTCGGGCGACATGTAGGAGACCGTCCCGGTGATGACGTTCTCCAGGGTCGCCGTCTCGCCCTTCTCCTCTCCGGCCAGGACCGGCCCGGGCTGGAGGAAGCGGGCCATGCCGAAGTCGAGGATCTTGAGCTCGCCGGACGGTTCGATCATGACGTTGGCCGGCTTGAGGTCGCGGTGGATGATCCCCCGCTCATGGGCGGCGGCCACGGCGTCGGCGAGCGAGATGGCCACCTTGAGGAAGGCGCCGAAGGGGACGCCGCCGGGGACGACGCTCCGCGCCAGGGTCTCGCCCTCGACGAACTCCATCGTGAAGAAGTAGACGCCCTCGGCTTCGAGGACGGCGTAGATCGTGACGATGTTGGGATGGCGCAGGGCGGCCACGGCCTTGGCCTCGCGCTCGAAGAAGGCGCGGCGGCCGGCGTCCCGGCTGAAACCCTCGGGCAGGAACTTGACGGCGACGTCGCGGTCCAGACGGAGGTCGCGCGCCTTCCAAACGACGCCCATCCCGCCCTCGCCCAGCTTGTCGAGGAGGCGGTAATGGCCGAGCGTCTGGCCGGCGTGGAAGCGCACGGGCGTCTCCCCTCAGCCCCCCGCCGCGGCGGAGTCCTTCTTGCGAAGGACGAGGACGGCCTTGATGAAGTCGTCGAGGCCGCCGTCCAGGATCTTGTCGACGTCTCCCGTCTCGAGCCGGGTCCGGAGGTCCTTGACGAGCCGGTAGGGGTGGAGGACGTAGGACCGGATCTGGTTGCCCCAGGCGATCTCGGACTTGGCGTCCTCCATCTTCTCGATCTTGGCGTACTTCTTTTTCTTCTCGATCTCGTGGAGGCGCGACACGAGCATGCGCATGGCGACGGCCTTGTTATTGTGCTGGGAGCGCTCGTTCTGGCACTGGACGACGATCCCGGTCGGGAGGTGGGTGATCCGGACGGCCGAGTCGGTCGTGTTGACGTGCTGGCCCCCCTTGCCCGAGGAGCGGTAGGTGTCGACGCGGAGCTCGTCGGGGCTGATGTCGACCTCGATGTCGTCCGCGAGCTCGGGGTAGGCGAAGACGGCCGCGAACGACGTGTGGCGGCGGCTGTTGGCGTCGAAGGGGGAGATGCGGACCAGGCGATGGACGCCCGTCTCCTGGCTGAGGTTCCCGAAGGCGTACTCGCCCGCGATCCGGACCGTCGCGCTCTTGAGCCCGGCTTCCTCCCCGGGCTGGAAGTCGAGGACCTCGGACTTGTAACCCTTGCGCTCGGCGTAGCGGAGGTACATCCGGAGCAGGATCGAGGCCCAGTCCTGCGACTCGGTCCCGCCCGCGCCGGGGTGGATGGTCAGGATGGCGTTCAGGGCGTCGTCGGGGTCGAAAAACAGCGACTGAAGCTCGGCCTCGTCGAGGCGGCCGGCGAACTCGCCGATGGCCGCCCTGAGGTCGGGCTCGACCGGCTCGCCCTCGCGGCCCAGATCGAACAGGACGTCGATGTCCTGTTTCTTGGCGGTGAGACGACCGAAAGCCTGGAGGACGCGGTCGAGCCGCTTCTTCTTCTGCTGGAGGGACTGGTATTTCCGCTGGTCCCGCCAGGTTTCGGGACGGCTCAGCTCATCCTGGAGGACGGTCGCCTCGGCCGACTTCCGCTCGATGTCAAAGAAAACCTCGGACGTCGTCGAACTTGGAGAGTAGCTCCTCGAAGGCGGCCTTCAGGTCGGCCGATGCGCTGGAAAATTCGGTCGCTGCGTCTTTCATGGCGTTTGTTCAATGAAACGGAGAAAACCCAGGATACGGGACGGGGCCGCGCTTGTCAACTCCTTCGGCGGCGGGTGGGGGCCGGCGCTTTCCGGACCGGGCCGCCCGCCCGTCAGTTTTGGACGATGAAGTAGTCTTTTCCGCCGCCCGACACGAACGTGTCGCGCGCGGCCGCGGCCTCGGCCCTCGTCTTGAACGCCCCGATCCGGACACGGAAATACCTGACCCGCTCGCCCGGGAAGGGGTCGAGCACGCGACAGATATAGCCCTGGCCGTCGAACTTCTTGGCCGTAAGGAGGGCGTCCTCGCGCTTTTCGAAGGCTCCGACCTGGATGGAGAATGTCCCTTTGGCGGCGGTCAGGGGAGCGGACGAGGCCGCGCTCGGCTTTGTCGCGGCCGGCTTGGCCGTTTTCTTGTCCGGGGTCGAAGGCGTCGCGGCGTCCGGCTTGGCCTGCGTCGCCGTCTTCGCGGCGTCGGCCCCCTGGGCCGGAGGCTTGGCGGCCTTCTTGTCCGGCGTCTCGGTCTTGGAGGTCCCGACCGATTCAGCCGGCGCCGGGTCCTGAATCTTCGACAGGACTTGGGGCGCGGGGAGGGAGGATTGGCCCTCGAGCTGGGCCTTCCGCTTGCCGACGTTGACGCCGAGCAGGAAGCTGACTCCGCAGACGATCAGGATGCCGATGAAGATGACGACGAGGTGGGTGCTCGAGACCTGAAGCTCGCGGTAGTCCTTATTGCCCATGTCCCTCCTTATCTACTTCGTTTTGTCCTTCTTGTCAAACGTGAAGGCCTTGAGCAGCTCGATCGGGAGGGGGAAGACGATCGTCGAGTTCTTCTCGGTCGCGATCTCGGACAGGGTGCCCAGGAAGCGGAGCTGGAGGGCCTGGGGGTTGCGGGAGATGATATCGGCGGCCTGGGTCAGCTTGTCGGCGGCCAGGAACTCGCCGTCGGCGTGGATGACCTTGGCCCGCCGCTCGCGCTCGGCCTCAGCCTGCTTGGCGATGGCCCGGACCATGTTCTCGGGCAGGTCGACGTGCTTGATCTCGACGAGCTGGACTTTGATCCCCCAGGGGTCGGTGTGCTTGTCGATGATCTCCTGGATTTGGGCGTTGAGCTTGTCGCGCGCGGAGAGGAGATCGTCGAGCTCGACCTGACCCAGCACGCTGCGCAGCGTGGTCTGGGCGAGCTGGGAGGTCGCGTAGAGATAGTCTTGGACCTCGATGACGGACCTGACGGGATCGATGACGCGGAAGTAGAGAACGGCGTTGACCTTGACCGAGACGTTGTCCTTGGTGATGACGTCTTGGGGCGGGATGTCCATCGCGATCAGCCGGAGCCCGATCCGGACCATGCGGTCGATCGGGGCGAAGACGAGGATGATGCCCGGCCCCTTGGGCTGGGGCAGGACGCGGCCGAGGCGGAAGATGACGCCCCGCTCGTATTCCCGGAGCACCTTGATCGAGTTGAGGATGTAGAGGATGAAGAAGCCGACGATCCATAGCGGCCAATAGATCATGACAGACCTCCTTGGATTAAGCCCTGACGACCCGGACCTTGAGATGGTCGAGGACCTCGACGATCTTGACCCGAGTTCCGCGGGGGAGAGGCTCGTCGGCGACGGCGTCCCAGATTTCGCCGTGGACGAAAACCTTGCCCTCGGGGGCCAGATCGGTCCGGGTCTCTCCGAACTCGCCCTCGAGCCCCTCGCGGCCGGTGGCAGCCCGGCGCACGTGGGCGCGGACGACGAGGGCGACGAGAAAGAGGACGATCGCCGATACGCTCAGGGCGACCGGAAGGATGAGGCTCAAGCTCGGCTTCATCTCCGGGATGGGCGCGTTGACAAGCATGAGCGAGCCGATGATCATGGCGGCGATGCCTCCCACGGATAGAAGTCCGTAGCTGTGGACCTTAACCTCGAGCACGAAGCAGACGGCGGCGAGCAGGATGAGGAGGAGGCCGACGTAGTTTATGGGCAGGATCTGGAAGGCGAAGACCGCCAGCAGAAGGCAGATCCCGCCCAGGACGCCGGGCAGGATGGCCCCGGGGTTGGCGAACTCGAAGTAGAGGCCGAGCAGTCCCAGCATGAGGAGGATATAGGCGAAGTTGGGGTTCGCGATCGTGATCAGGAACTTCTGGCGGGCGGACATGGGCATGTCCTCGACCCGGGCTTCGCGGAGGTCGAGAGTCCGCTCCTCGCCGTCGAAGAGCTTGATCGTCCGGCCGTCGAGGGCGGCCAGGAGCTCGGCCTCATCGGTCGCGATGAGGTCGATGACCCCGCCGGCCAGAGCCTCTCGTTCCGTGTAGGACAGGCTCTGGCGCACGCCGTCCTCGGCCATCTTGACGTTCCGCCCGCGCCGTTCGGCCAGCGTCTTGATGTAGGAGGCGGCGTCGTGGGTGACCTTGTCCTCCATGGTCTTGTCCATGGCCTGGCCGCCGATCCCGACGCCGACCGGGTGGGCGGCCCCCGTGCTCGTGCCCGGAGCCATCGCGAAGATGTCGCAGGCGATGCCGATGAAGAAGCCGGCCGAGGCGGCCCGCGCGCCGCTCGGAGCGACGTAGGCGGCGACCGGGACGCGCGAGGCCAGGATACGCTCGATGATCTCTCGCATCGAAGAATCCAGGCCGCCCGGCGTGTTGAGGCGGAGGAGGACAAGGTCGGCGCCGTCGCGCTCGGCCCGGTCGATGCCGGCCCGGACATACTCGGCGCTGATGGGGTGGATCGCGGCCTGGACCTCGAGGCGGAGGACCGTTTTCGCCGACAGAGCGGATGCGCAGGCCAGCCCCAGGATCAGGATGGGAATTCGTTTCACCTTGATT
>JAFGBC010000135.1 GCA_016933355.1 Candidatus Aminicenantota bacterium | reverse complement strand
TTCCTCGGCTATTCGGACAACGCGCTGGGGATGAGCGGGATCGACCTGACCCGGACCGACCGGACCTTCTTCTTCAAGATCGGCTACGCCTGGGTGCTCTGAGCGGGGGCTTATTCGAAGTAAACGGACTTCGGGTCGGCAGCCGAGGGGTCGCGGAGGTACGCGCCGACGCCCTTGGCGATGACCTCGTCGTAACCGGGCAGACCTTCGATCACGACCGCCCGGTCCGGCGCGTCGCCCGACCAGACCTCGAGGATGCGGAGGATGGCCGACGTGTGGCGGCCGACTCGGACGTCGATCGGCCAGCCCTTCTCGTCGATTTTCTCGAAAAGGAGGCCGTGCCTCCCCGCCCGGACGACGAAGGGGTCGCGCCCTGTCAGGAGGAGGTCGGCGTCGGTCCGTCCCCGCGTCGCGTCCAGGAACGGCTCGGGCGCTTCGAGCAGGAGCGAGATCGCGTCGGTGTGGTCGCCGACTTCGCGGTGGGAGAGGCCGTGGAGGGCGAGGGGCGAATACTCGACCCCCATGGCGAACCCGTCCTCAGCCGAGATCATCATCGAGGCCATAGCGGCCAGGTCCTGTCCCTTTTGGTGGGCGACGATGGCCGAGATGACGGGGTACTGGAGCTCGGCTTCGTGGAGGTCGATCAGGATATCGACCTTCTCGCGGCGGATGAGCTCGATGAAGGCGTGGCAGGTCCGCTCGGTCAGCGTGCCGTCGGGCCGGCCCGGCCAGGTCCGGTTGAGGTTTCGGATATCGACGTAGGCCAGCTCCTGACGGCTCGGATAGTGGATGTAGACCTCGGGGTCGGGCCACTGGTCGAGCGGGTTCGACCAGCGGTCGCCCGTGCGGAAGGCCTGCTCGCCCCACGGCGTCTGGATCGCGAACCCGGGCGGGTAGGCCCCGCCCAGCCGGGTTGCGGTCGCCGCGCTCCGGTTGGCCGAGAGGACGACGAAGACGCGGCCGGCGCGGACGACGGCCTGCTCGGCCATGATCCAGGCCGCCAGCCGCCCGGCGGGCTCCTCAGGGTGCGTTCCGCCTAGGACGAGGATTGTCCCGCCCGGTTCGCTCCCTTCCAAGACGTAGATATGGGCGTCGTTCGTCGATCCCCTGACGCCCTCGAAGTAGTCGCCCAGGCGGACGACCCTCGTCACCCCGGGGCCGATGACGACGGGCTCCTTGAGGCTCCGGCTGCGGCGGAAGCTCAGGCCGGAAAAAACCAGAAGGCCGAGGCCGAGAACCCCGATAACGGTCTTCCGGAGCGTGGGCGTCATTTGAGCCTCAGGAGCCGCAACAGGAAGGGGATGAGGACGATGACGTAGAGGACCTCGTCCTGCCATTTTCGGCTCTTCACGATGTTGGCGACGAGGAGGGCGGCGACGGCCGCGGTGATGAGGTAGTAAAGGACGGTAACGATCATCAGAACACCGCAAGGAAGGCGAGTTTCTTGCTGAAGACGACCATGAGCGTCCCGGCCGCCGCGATCAAAAGGGCCGGGCCCAGGCATTCCAGGAGGAAGCGGCCGTAGGGCTCCTTCATGCCGACCGTGTCCGCGGTCAGCCGTCCGATGATGGCCGTGGGCGGGACGGCGTCGCCCAGCGGCCAGATGACGCTCATCCCGGCCAGGGCGACGACGGGGTTGAGGTTGATCGTGTTGAAGAGGAGGACGAGCGGAACGCCCAGGACCGGCGCCGCGCCCCACATCAGCACGGCCTCGGAGACGGGCAGGGTTACGAACAGGGTGAGATAGACTGCGATGACGGGCAGGGTGACGACCGTGATGGCGATGAGGCCGCGGACCCCGGTCAGGGTCATAACCTGGACCAGGATGCCGGCGCAAGTCAGCGTCCCGATCAGGGGCAGGAGCTGCTCGACCGTCCGGCGCGCGACGGCGAGGACGGGAAGCCGCACCGGGGACAGAACCAGGGTCAGCCCGGCCGCGGCGACGAAGATGAGCGGGAGGCCGAGGATCGGAAAGTCGAACGGCCAGATCCGCCCGGCCGCGACGAGCCCCAGGAAGAGGAGGAAGGGGAGGGCGATCCGCATTCCGTTCATCCCAGCCGGCGGCTCGGGGAGCTCGCGGAGGGCGAGCGCGAGGTCGACCGGACCGGCCTTCCGCCCCAGCCAGAAGATGGTGACGAGCGCCAGCAGGACGCAGGGGACGAGCAGGGGCAGGAAGAACCCGACGTAGGGCATGTTGACGCCGGCCGCGGTCAGCATCGCCCAGAGGCTCACGGGCGGGGCGGCGGCGCTGAGCCCGGCGATGAGGAAGATGATCGCGGCGACGCGGGGCCGGGGCAGCCCCATGTAGCCCAGCACGGTGGCGACCATGCCGCCCGCGACCAGGACGGTCACGCTGCCCGCCCCGGTCAGCGCGCCCGGGACGAGGAGGAGGAACGCGAACAGGATGAAGAGGATTGCCTTGCGCCGGTGGAAGCGGCCGATGACGGCCCGGACGACGAAGGCGACCCCGCCCGACTCCTTGAGGAAGTTCATGAACAGGGTGGCCGTGACGAAGATGAGGATGATGTCGAAGTAGGTGAAGGCGCCCTCGGCGATGTGGCGGGCCGGAATCCCGGCGCCGCCGGCCAGCGCGCCGGCCAGGGCGGCCGCGAACAGGGCCAGCTCGGTCGAGAGCTTGAAGAGCTTGGCCGCGGCGTAGGCGGCGGCCATCACGGCCAGGACGACGGCGGCGGACGCTTCGGCGCTCATGGCGTTCGAACGGAGAGGACTACTTTAATCGAAACAACCCTGTTCTGTCAAAGACAGGCACGGCGTCAGGAGCGCGGCTGGATCGTGATGCGCGAGATGCAGTGGTAGGTGTCGAGGTCGTCGAGATTCCGGCACAGCCCGCGCTCGACGATGAGGACGCCCAGCGGGTAGTCGTCCCACCGGTAGGTGTTGATGTCGCGCTGCAATCCCGTGATCACGGTCAG
>JAFGBC010000362.1 GCA_016933355.1 Candidatus Aminicenantota bacterium | reverse complement strand
CCTGGCCGACCAGTTCCTGGACCGGACGCGCCGGCCCAACACCTTCTTCGGCGACGGGATCGTCGCCCACATCTCGCTGGGCCTGCCCGTCTGCCCCGCCCTGTCGCGGGCCCTGTACGACGCCTGCCGGGGCCTCGGCCTGCGCACCCATCTCGGCGGGACCTATATCTGCATCGAGGGCCCGGCCTTCTCGACCAAGGCCGAGTCCAAGGCCTACCGGCTCTGGGGAGGCGACGTCATCGGGATGACGGGGGCGACCGAGGCCCGCCTGGCTCGGGAGGCCGAGATCTGCTACGCGACCATGAACCTCGTCACCGACTACGACGTCTGGCACGAGGAAGAGGAGCCGGTCACGGTCGGGATGATCTTGGACAACCTGAAGCTCAACATCGGGAACGCCAAGGGCGCCGTCCGCAAGGCCCTGGCCGCTCTCCCCGACGCTCGGGGCGACGCCTGCGGCTGCGGGCGGGCTCTGAAGGACACGATCGTGACTCGGCCCGACCTCATCCCGCGCGCCCTCCGGACCGCCCTGCGGCCGATCGTCGGCAAATACCTCCCCCGCTGACCCGGTCGCGCCATGAGCCTGGTCATCGTCGGGTCGCTGGCCTTCGACACGATCGAGACGCCCTTCGAGCGCCGCGAGCGCATCATCGGCGGCTCGGGCACCTACTGCGCCCTGGCGGCGAGCTTCTTCACCAGGCCCAAGGTCGTCGGCGTCGTCGGCCGCGATTTCCCGCGGACCGCGATCGGGCTCCTCGAACGGCGCAAGGTCGACCTGCGCGGGCTCCAGGTCAAGGCCGGCAAGACGTTCCACTGGGAGGGCCGCTACGGGAGCGACCCCAACCAGCGGACGACGGTCAGGACCGACCTCAACGTCTTCCGGGATTTCCAGCCCCTGCTCCCGCCGTCCTACCGGTCGGCGGACATCGTCTTCCTGGCCAATATCGACCCCGGCCTGGCCGGGCCCGTGCTCAACCAGCTCCGGCGCCGTCCGGCCATCGTCGCCCTGGACACGATCCGCTTCTGGATCGAGACCAAACCGGACGCCCTGTTCCGGACGCTGGCCGGCGTCGACATCTTCTTCGCCAACGACGAGGAGGTCCGGCTGCTGGCCGGGGAGGGGAACCTCATCAAGGCCGGGCGGCGCTTGCTCGGCCGCGGACCCCGCGTCCTCGTCGTCAAAAAGGGAGAGCACGGCGCCCTGGTCTTCACGCCGGACTTCGTCTTCGGCGTCCTGGCCCATCCCTGCGAGGACGTCGTCGACCCGACCGGGGCGGGCGACAGCTTCGCGGGCGGCTTCCTCGGCTCGCTGGACGGCGCCGGACGCCGCGGTCCGGCCCAGATCCGCCGCGCCGCCGTCTGCGGGAGCGTCGTCGCCTCGTTCGCCATCGAGGACTTCGGAGTCGAGCGCTTCAAAACCCTGACCCGCAAGGAGATCGAAACGCGCTACCTTGGCTTTAAACGCCTCGTATCCTTCTGACCGGGAGGCCGTCATGCCGCAGCCGCCAATGCCCGTCGAGCCGTTCAGGATCAAGACCGTTGAGTCCATCCGCCGCCCCTCGCGCGCCGCGCGCGAGAAGGCGTTGCGGCAGGCCGGGTTCAACATCTTCGCCATCCCGGCTGAAAAGGTCTTCATCGACCTCCTGACCGACTCGGGGACCTCGGCTATGAGCGACCGGCAATGGGCGGGCCTCCTGACCGGCGATGAGTCCTACGCCGGCGCCCGGAGCTTCTACCGCTTCGAGGCGGCCGTCAAGCGGGTGTTCGGGTTCAAGCACGTCATCCCCACCCACCAAGGGCGGGCCGCCGAGCGCATCTTGTTCGAGACTCTGGTCAAGAAAGGGGACGCCGTCCCCAACAACATCCATTTTGACACGACCCAGGCCAACATCGAGGTCCGCGGCGGCCGGGCCGTCAACCTGGCGGCGGCGGCCGCCTACAACCCCGACCTCGACGCGCCCTTCAAGGGCGATATGGATACGGCCAAGCTGGACGCCTTCATCCGCCGGACCGGAGTCCGGCGCGTCCCCCTGGCCATGCTGACCGTGACCAACAACAGCGGCGGCGGCCAGCCGGTCTCTTTGGCGAACATCCGCGAGACCTCGGGCGTCCTGCGCCGTCACCGCGTGCCGTTCTTCTTCGACGCCTGCCGCTTCGCAGAGAATGCCTACTTCATCAAGCAGCGAGAGCCGGGCTGCGGGCGGATGTCGCTCCTCGCCATCGCCCGGGCCATGTTCGCCTGCGCCGACGGGGCGACCATGAGCGCCAAGAAGGACGCCCTGGTCAACATCGGCGGCTTCGTCACCCTCAACGACGACGCCCTGGCCGAGCGGCTCAGGAACGCCCTGATCGTCGGCGAAGGCTTCCCGACCTACGGCGGGCTGGCCGGCCGCGACCTGGAGGCGATGGCCCAAGGCCTGGAGGAGGTCCTGGACGAGGAGTATCTCGCCTACCGGACGGACCAGGTCGCCTATCTCAGGGCGCTCCTCGAGGAGAAAGGCGTCCCCTCCGTCAAGCCCGCCGGCGGTCACGCCGTCTATGTCCTGGCCGACCGCTTTCTTCCCCACATCCCGCGCCACCGCTACCCGGGCTGGGCTCTTTCGGTCGCCCTCTACCGGGAAGCCGGCATCCGGGTCGTCGAGATCGGCGGCGTCATGTTTGGGAAGAAGGATCCCCGGACGGGCCGCGAAGTCTATCCCCCCCTGGAGATGGTCCGGCTGGCCATTCCTCGGCGCGTCTACACCGTCTCCCATCTCCACGCCGTCGCGGACGCCTTCGGCCGGATCGCCGAGGCGAAGGAGACGATTCGCGGGCTGCGGATCGTTTATCAGGCCCCCCACCTCCGCCACTTCACGGCCCGGCTCGAGGAAGTCTAGAAGGTCAGGCGCAGGCCGCCCGCGAAGGTCGGGCCGTCGCCCCAGACGGTTTCCTGGATCGTGGCGGCTTTCCCCCTCGCGCTCCTGACCCGTCCGATCATGAGCACGCGGTAGCCGCCCGAGCCCTGGACGGCGAGCCGCGGGTGGACGTAGATCGAGATCCCGCCCGAGAGGTTCAGGCCGATGCCGTAGAACGTGGCGTCGTCGGCTTGCGCGCCCTGCGAGGCGCAGTCCTCGGCGTCCAGCCACATGTAGCTCAGCCCCAGCGAGGCGAAGGGCTGGAGGGCGCTCCGCGTCGACAGGTAGAAGCGGGGGATGTATTCGACCCAGTGCGAGGTGGCTTTGAGGACGGCGTCCTTCCAGACCGCCTCGTGCTCGATCTCGTAGTAGCTGATTTCCTGGGAGAAGGCGTCCCTGCGGTGGCCCAGGCTCAGGCCGTAGCCCCAGGCGCTCTTGAGCTCGGGGACGAGGAACGTCTCCTCGCCGACGTCGAGGACGGCCTTCCCGTCCATGTCTCCGCCCAGACCGGCCTGGACGCCCAGGGCGCTCAGGAAAAAGCCCGTCCGCGCCTTCCGGTCGGCCGCACCGCCCGCGAGGACGCAGGCGGACACGAGCGCGCCGGCGACGAGGGGCCGGAGCGCCGCGAAGAGTCTTCGATTCTCGGTCATGGTCGGCGGCCTCGGCGGACGGCTATTTGATCCGGTAGAACCACATCAAGGGGAGCCAGAGCTGGTGGCCGTAGGGGAGGGGCTTGTTGTTGACGAGGACCTCCGTCGTGTCCCAGTCGTGGACCAGGCTGAAGAGCGCGAAGAGGTCTTCGACCGTCTCCGGCGAGTAGGTCGCCGCGTGCCGCGTCCATTCCCCTTCACCCTCCTCCCGGTAGGTCGGGTTCTTCTTGGCGATGGCGACGGCCTTCTCGTAGCTCGGCGAGATCTTGGGGCGGAAGACGATCGTGATCCGGAACGACTTGGCTTCGGTCGACGGCTGGAGGATGTCGGCCAGCTTCTCCTGGTGCGCCTGGTCGGTCGCCATGGCTCGTTTATACCATACCCGACCGGCCCGAGACAAGCCGGACCGCGGCCCCACCGGAACGATTTGACTCGCGGCCTCGTCTATCGATACAATTCGGGAGTTCTTGAGATGGTGATGATCAGGCTTCTCGTCGCATCCGCGCTGGCGGCTCACTTGTCGGCCGCTCCCTGCCCGGCCGCAACGCGGAGGGTCGAGACGGTCGGACTGCGCGTCGCCGTACCGGTCGTCGTGGACGGCATCCTGGATGAGAGGCCGTGGGGGCGGGCTCCCGAGGCGGGCGCCCTCATCGCCGTTCCTTCCGACCGCCGCGATCCATCCCAGGTCCGGACTTCGCTCAAGATCCTCTACGACGAGACCGCGCTGTACCTCGGATTCGCCTGCCGGGACGACCGTCCCGACGCCGTATACTCCCGGGCGACGGCCCGCGACGCCGATATCCGGGGCGAAGACTCCGTCTTCGTGTTGCTCGAAGCCTCCGGCGACGAGGATCGGCTCTATTTCTTCGCGACCAACGTGCTCGGCGCCGCCCTCGACGGCCGGATCGGGAAGAACGGCGAGAATTTCGACGTCCGCTGGGACGGGAGGTGGCGGAACGCCTGCCGGACGACGGACTGGGGTTGGACGGCCGAGCTGGCCATCGACCTAGCCGGACTCGGCTACGCGCCCAAGAAAGACTGGAGCCTGCCGCTGTCGCTGGCCCGCGTCGTGCCCCGGCTCGACCGGAGCTTCTGGTCCGAGCCGCTCGACCCGGCCTTCCGGGTCAGCGAGATCAGCCGGCTGCCCGCGCTGGCGCTCCCGCAGTCCGAGCTCCGGGCCGATCTCTCGCCTTTCGCCCTGACCAGCCTGGAGGAGGGGGGAAGCGGCGGCCTGAGGGCCGGGATCGAGGGCGGCCGCGTTTTTTCGCGAAACCTGGAAGGCCGGGCGGCTCTCAACCCCGACTTCCTGACCGCTCCCGCCGACGTCGAGCGCGTCAACCTGACGCGCTACGAGCTTTACCTCCCGGAGCGGCGGCCGTTTTTCGCCGGGTTGGGCGACGGCGAAGACGGCGGCGCGCTTTCTCTTTTTTACACCAAGCGGATCGGGGACATCTGGGGGGGGGCCTGGGCCGACGTCCGGGCGGGGGAGTGGACGATCACGGCGCTGAGCGCCTACGCCAAGGGCGACTCCGGGCCGGGCCTGGATCCCGCGCTGTACGCGATGGCCCGCCTGGGGAGGAGCTGGGGAGACGCCGGTTCGGTCGGTTTCACGGCGGCCCACCGGTTTGCGGACGGCTCCGGCGCCGGCACGGCCGGGCTGAGCGGAACGATCCGGCTCCATTCGACCTGGAGTCTGGCCGGGCAGGCCGCCCTGAGCTACGGCCCGAACGGCCCGGCTTCCGTCGCGCTCTGGGCGAGACCCAGCTACGACACCGAAACGTTCCATTTCCACCTGGCCTACCGCCGGATCGGAGAGCGCTTCGGCGACAACGCCAACGCCGTCGCCTTCATCCCGGACGACAACCGCAGCGAGCTCCAGACCGGCCTCGTCCAACGCATCCCCATCCGGAACGCGTTCTTCAGCTCGCTGTCCCTGGACGCCGGGGGCGCCGTCGCCTGGGGGAGTGACGGCACGCTTCGGAGCTGGGACGCCGCGGCGGGGACCGTCCTGGCCCTCGTCCGGAAGTTCGATATCGGCGTCCATCATCTCCGCGACTACAAGCTGTTCGAAAGGGACTTCCGGAACCGCATGACCCGGATCGACATCGATTACAACCGGACCGAGCGCTGGCAGGCGGTCGGGCTGTCCGTGACCTTCGGCCGCAATTTCGAGGCGGATTTCGACATGTTCGAGCTCCGCAAACGGTTCCTGTTCACCCGGGAGCTGTCGTTCGAGTACGACCTCCAAAGGGTCAAGGTCCGCCGTAGAGCGGCGGTCGAAGAGGTCGCCGCCCGCCAGACCTTCATCCACGTCGTCCGTCTCGTCAACCGCTTCAGCCGGACGATGACCATGGACGTCTTCTTCCAGTCGCACTCGGCGATCAAGAAGGCCGCCGTCCAGGCCTATTTCATCATCGGTCTCGGCGAGAAGGCCGGCTCGCTGACGGCCGGCGTCTTGGGGGGGAACGCGCCCTTCGGCGTCAAGGGGACGCAAGGGGCGACGTTCGTCCTGAAGTACGCGCCGTCGCTGTGAGGGATGCGGGGAGACGCATGATGAGGATGTCGATGCGGGTCGGGGCCGCCGTCGCGGCGGCGGTTGGAGGGGCCGCTCTCCTCTTGGCGGCGGGCTCGGGCTCGCCGTCCTCCGGCCAGGAGCGGCCCGAGGTCACGGTGACGAACATCGAAGTGCCGGTCCGCGTCTTCAGCGAGGGCCGGTTCGTCGAAGGCCTCAAGGCCTCCGACTTCGAGATTTACGAGGGCGGCCGGGTCCGTCCCCTCCAGGGCTTTTATTACATCAGGGCCGGGGCCGTCCAGGGCGGAGAGGCCTTCGGTCCGCAGCCGCCCGTCTCGACGCGCACGATCGCGCTCCTCTTCCAGGTCCAGGACTACCATCCCAGGTTCGTCGACCTCATCGAAGATCTGTTCCGGAACGTCCTCCGGCCGGGCGATACGCTCTCCCTCCAGACGCCGTTCCGGACCTATGTCCTGGCCCGACAGGCCTTCGAGGTCAAGTCCAGGGACGTCCTGATCGAGGAGATGGCGCGGCTCCTCCGGAACGACATCCAGGCCGGGAGCGGCGAGTTCAACAGCCAGTTCATCGAGCTGCGCCGGATCGCCCGCTCGATCGCCGACGTCAATCCCTTGGTCGGCATCGAGGACGGCCCCGAGGGCGTCAGCTCCGTCCTCCGCGATCTCCTGCCGCGCTACCGGGAGTCCGTCGAGCGGATGGAGTCGAGCCGGATCATCGACCCCCGGAAATTCCTCGCGTTCGCGGCGCGGCTCAAGGCGGTCGGGGGCCGGACATCGGTCTTCCTCGTCTACCAGCGGGAGTACCGGCCCGAGCTCCAGCAGGTCGTCGTCAATCGGCTGATGAGCGATTTCCAGGACGCGCCGGACCTTCTGGCCGATATCCAGGAGCTGTTCCTGACCCGGCGGCGGGAAACGAGCTTCGAGGTCGAGCCGGTCCAGCGGGCGTTCAGCGACGCCCTGATCGATTTCCATTTCATCTACATGAACAAGGAGTACGAGTACGTGCCGGGGATCGAGATGCGGGAATCGTCCGAGGAATACTTCCGGGCGTTCTCCGTCCTGGCCCGGGCGACCGGCGGGACGGTCGACACCTCCCAGAACCCGGCCGTCGGCTTCCGGACGGCGGCCGAGAGCGCCGACAGCTATTACCTGCTCTATTTCGAGCCCGAGGACGTCAAGCGGGACGGGACGTTCCATCGGATCGCCGTCCGGGTCAAGGACCCCTCCTGGCAGGTCGTGTACCGGACGGGCTTCTACGCGGACTGAGGCGACGGCATGAGACGCAGGAGCCGCTCATGAGAAACCGGGCGATCGTCGCGGCCGCCGCCCTGGCCTGGGGACTGGCCGCGTCCGGCGGAGCCTTGCACGGACAATGGGCGAGGATTTACGGCCGGAGCACGGACGAAGTGGCGAACGCGGTGCTGGCCGCTCCCGACGGCGGCTACGTCGTCACCGGAACTAGCAATAACCAGGGAGCCGCGGGAAACACGGGCGCTTTTCTCTGGATCGTGAAGGTCGCCGGGGAAGGCGGAGTCGTCTGGCAGCACGTCTGGGAATGCGCCGACCTGTCCGAGGGCTTCAACCGGACGGGGACCGTCCTGGCGGCGCCGGGAGGGGGATATCTTTTGGCTGCGAGCCTCAAGCCGCGCGATCTCACCGCGTCATACGCGTTCCTGGCGCTCGTAGGCCCGGACGGATCCCTCGTCTGGGACAAGTTCTACGGCGGCGTCGGGCCGGGGGGCGTTCCCCTGAACTTCAGGATCCGGAACGCCTGCGCCGCGAGCTCGGGCGGGTTCCTGGTCGTGGGATCGGTCGCCGTCGAGGCGAGCCTGGACAAGGACCTCTGGGCCGCCCGCTTCGATTGGGACGGACGCCTCCTCTGGCAGCGACGGTACGGCGGCCCGGCCGCGGAGGATGGTTTCGCGGTCCGCGAGGAGAGCGACGGGACATTCTATCTCGCCGGACAGACGCAGACGTTCGGCGCTGGCATGAACGACGCCTGGGTTCTGAATGTCGACGGTCAGGGCGATGTCCTATGGCAGAAAGCCTACGGCGGGCCGCGCAACGACGTCTGCCGGGCCATGGATATCGTCGCGGGCGGCGGCGTCCTGATGGCGGGCGACACCCTATCGTTCGGCCCGGGCGATACGGAGACCTGGGTCCTGCGGCTCGACCGGGCGGGCGCCGTCGTCTGGCAGATGGCGTTCGGCGGGACGGGGGAGGATCGGGCGGGCGACGTCCGGGCCGACGCCGATGGCGGCGTCGTCGTCGTCGGAAGCCACACCGGCCGCGCCAGGGACCTGTTCCTGCTCGAGCTCTCGGCCGGGGGCGGACTCGAACGGCGCCGGACGTTCGGCGAGACGATCGGCGTCTTCGAGCTCTCGAACGAGACCGGACTCGCCGTCGACCTCATAGAAGGCGGTTGGGTCGTGGCCGGCGTGTCCGATCTCTTCGGCGCCGTGCGCGCCGACGTCCTGCTCGTCGAGATCTCGCCCGCTTGGGAGCGCGCCGCCTGCCGTTTTCTCAAAACCGTCGGGACCGAAGCGATTGAAACGTCGGCGGCATCGGTCGATTCGACGACCGCCTCGGCCGCGACGCTGGCGGGGCCGAGCGACGCGCGCGTTCCTCATGACGCGACGCTGCCCTGGTCGAGCCGGCCGCTCTGCCCCAGCAAGAAAAACAGGCCCAGGCGGTGATCCTCATGAACACCGGCGCGTTGCGGGACATCGGGATTCGAGCGGCGGCCGGGCTGGCTTTGATCGCGGCGACGGCGCTTCCGCTCGCCTCCCAGGAGCGACGGTTCCAGATCGCGGTCGCGGGCGGCGCGCATCATCACTTCGCCTACGGATCGGACGGGGATTACGTCCAGGGCGAAAACGACTTTCCGGCGACGCCGGCCCACACGGCGTCCGTCTTCTCCCTCTCTTTGTCCTACGCGTTCAAACCCTGGCTGGCCGTCGAATACGACGGCCGCTTCGTAGGCCGCTCGGCGCTGACGCTGAGCGATCCTTCGGACGGAGACGTCCTCCGCTGCCGCTCCCATCGTCATTTCGGTTTCGCGCTGGCGCTCCTCCTTCGCTTGCCGGCGGGACGGATCCGGCCCTACCTTGCGGTCGGCGCGGGTTTGGATCGGATCGAGGCGAGGGAGGAAACGGTCGAAACCGAAAGGGGGCACGTCCTCTCCTGGCCGCCGCCGGGCGACGACGCGCTCATCGCGCCGCTCCTCCAGGCCGGGGGAGGGGTGGAGGTCTTCGCCGGGACGGCCTTCGGCTTCCGCCTCGACGGACGCTACATCCTGGTCCTGGACGATCCGGCCGAGGTCTCCTCCTTCAGCGCGACGGCCGGCCTGTTCCTGCGGCTGTGAGCGGCGCTAGATAACCTTGAGCTCGATGCTCCCGATCCCGGCGTCGATCTCGATCTCGACCCGGACGTCGCTGCGGTCCCAGGCGTCGTTGGTGTAGACATGTTTGCGGCCGGTCCGCTCGAGGCCGCGCGCCTCGATCGAGCCCAGTCCGCCGTCGATGTCGACTTTGACCCCGACGTCGCGGGGGAGCAGGATCGTGCCGCGGCCGATCCCCCCGTCGATCGAGACCCGCAGGCTCCGCGTCCGGGGGCCGCTGAGGTCGAGCGTCATCTCGCCGACGCCCATATCGATCTCGAGGGAGCCGAGGTCGAGGCCGCGCAGGTCGAGCGCGCTCTCGCCCGCCCCCAGGTCGACGCCGAGGTCGATCGGCAGGCCGCCGCCCAGGCGGATCGTCCACTCGTTTTTAGCGTTTCCTAAAAACAGCCCCCCGAACCGCCTCTGGCGGACGGAGAGGCGGCCCTTCCCGCCGAAGACGTCGTAGTCGACGCGGGGCTCCCAGCGCCGGACGTTGGTCGTGAATGTCGCGTCCATCAAGTGCGCGCCGCCGCCCGTGAGCTCGAGCTCTCCGGCGCCCATCTTGATCAGGACATCGGCCGCGGTCGCGCCGCCCGGATCGATCGTCTCGCCCGTCGTCCGCGTTTCCGAAACGCGGCCGCAGGCCGTCAACGCGGCTATCAGGGTCAGGACCGCGAGTGTTCCGGTTCCGGTCGCACGAGTCATGGCGGCACCTCCATCTTTTCAATACGTAAGCCGCCGCCCGATAGTTCACCCGGCCGCCGCCGGACGGGCGGGAAGGGCCGTCCGCCGACCGGATCAAACAGGCCGGCCGTTTATCTCGTAGGCGCCCATATCATGGAAACCGTGTCCGGAGAGGTTGAAGAGGATCGTCTCCGACCGGCCCTCGCGGCGGGCGGCCAGGGCTTCCTGGATGACGGCGGCAACCGCATGGGAGGATTCGGGCGCCGGCAGGACGCCTTCGGTCCGGAGGAAGACGCGGGCCGCCTGGAAAACCTCGTCCTGACCGACCGCCCGCGCCTGAATCAGCTCCCGGTCGACCAGGTGGCTCACCAGGGGCGCCATCCCGTGATAGCGGAGGCCTCCGGCGTGGATGGGCGGCGGGACGAAGCCCATGCCCAGCGTGTGCATATAGAGAAGAGGGGTCAGTCCCGAAGCGTCGCCGTGGTCGTAGCGAAGCTCTCCCCGGGTCAAGGAGGCGCAGACTTCGGGCTCGACGGCCAGGAAGCGGATGGCGGCGCCTTGTTTCAACCGGCGCCGGAGGCACGGAAAGGCGAGTCCCGAAAAATTCGAGCCGCCGCCGACGCAGCCCACAACGAGGTCGGGCTGGGCGCCCAACTCGTCCATCTGGCGGATGGCCTCCTGTCCGATCACCGTCTGGTGCATCAGGACGCTGTCCAGGACGGAGCCCAGGGCGTACTTGACCGATCCGCCGCTCCGCATGGCGACCTCGACGGCCTCGGCGATGGCCATGCCGAGGCTTCCCGGATGGTCGGGATTCTGGGCAAAGAACGCGCGGCCGGAGTCCGTCGTCGGACCGGGGCTTTCCTCGACCGAGGCCCCGAACAGCTTCATGAGCGTCCGGCGGCCGGGTTTCTGGCGGTAGCTGGCCCGGACCATGAAAACCCGGATTTCGAGCCCGAACAGGGCGCCGGCGTAGGACAGCGCCGAGCCCCACTGGCCCGCTCCCGTTTCCGTGACGAGCGTTCGGACGCCGTCCCGGGCGGCCAGGTAGGCCTGGGCGATGGCCGTGTTCGACTTGTGGCTGCCGGTCGGGCTGACCCCTTCGTATTTGTAGAAGATATCGGCCGGCGTGTCCAGATAGCGCTTGAGCCCGGTGGCCCGGACGAGCGGCGTCGGACGATACTGGGCATAAGCTTCGAGGACCTCGGACGGGATGGGAATATCCCGTGCGGTTGCGATCTCCTGGTCGATGAAGCTCTTGGGGAAGATGACCTCGAGGTCCCTGGGGTCGAGCGGCTTTTTCGTCGCCGGATGGAGGGGAGGCTTGGGCGCCTCGTCGAGGTCGGCCTTGATGTTGTAATAAGAGGAGGGGAGATAATCGGCTTGTCGCGAAGCGAAGCGATTCATCGTCGGTAGTCCTTTCTTTCCGGAAGATGTCCCCGTTGCCGGGGAGAACCTGGGAGAAAAAAAAGGTAGGGTGGTGATGTTAGAGGGCGGGGGGAACCGCCCACCAGAAAGAGAAGGAAACCTGGAGGGCGCCGGGCGCGACCGCCCGTTTCGCGAGGACCAGGTTCGACGATATCATGCGGCGGATTATAGGAAACGGTTTCTTCTCTGTCAAGGCTTTTTTACATTTTTTCCGTCTAAGGCCCGGCGCGACCGTCGTCGGCCGCCGTGAGCTCGTTCATGCGGTTGACAGGCTTGGCCGATCTGGGATATGAATGAAACACACGCAGGACAAGGAGGCGGCATGATTCCTATCGGGAGAACGTGCGCGGTTGTTTCGCTGGCGTCGGCGCTGCTGGCCGGGGCGGCTTTCGCGTCGACGGATCGGGCGCCGGTTTGGAAGTCGATCGGCCCCGAAGGTGGTATCTCCGTCGCGCTGGCCGTCCATCCGACCAAGCCGGGCACGGCCTTTTGCGGAGCCCAGTTCGGCGGCGTCTACCGGACCACGAACAGCGGCGCCTCCTGGCAGCCGGTCGGACGGGGCGTCATCGACCTCGAGGTCTTTTCTCTGCATATTCCCAAGAGACTTCCGAACACGATCTACGTCGGGACGGCGAGAGGGGTCTATAAATCCATCGACGGCGGCGCGGCCTGGATTCAGGCCAGCGGAGACCTCCTCAAGGAGAGGAATATCTGGGGCATCGCCGCCCACCCCAAATCGCCCCGGACCGTCTGGGCCGCGACGGGCGGGCGCGGCGTCTACAAGAGCACGAACGGAGGCGCGTCCTGGAAATGGATGAGTAATAGCTTGTCCTATAAATCCGCCTGGTCCCTCGGCATAGACAAGAACGGCGTTCTCTATGCCGGCGTCGAGGACGAGGGCCTCTATAAAAGCGTCAACGGAGGGGCGTCCTGGAAGCTCGTCGGCAACAAGGGCTTCGTCAGGGCGTTCGCCGTCGACGCCGTCAATCCGCTCATCATCTACTTGGCCGCCGACAGGAACTGGAAGAGCCTGGACGGAGGATCGACCTGGAAGGCGTTGCCCACGACGTTGCCCTCGGATATCTGCGCCATAGTGGTCGATCCCCGCGCCTCCGGGACTCTGTATCTAGCGACGCAATATCGCGGTATCTACAAGAGCGCCGATTTCGCGGAGACCTTGACTCCGGTCAACGACGGCCTGACCGATATCTACATCAATGCCTTGGCGATTGCGCCTTCGCGGCCGACCGTCCTTTACGCCGGGACGCTCTCGGCCGGTCTGTTCAGGTCGATGAACGGCGGCGGCGCGTGGACGGCCGTCAACAAGGGATTTCGGGCCCAAGACATCAAGGACATCGCTTTCGACGCGAAAACGGCCGGCGTTCTCTATGTCGGGACGGGGACCGGGCTGTTCAAAGGGACGGGGGGCGGCCCGCCCTGGCGGAGCTTGAACGCGGCGCCCTACCCGGCGGCGGCCGGCTGCGAGAGCGTCGCCGTCGATGCCCGGAATCCCGCCGTGATCTACGCAGGAAGCTACTATCAGGGTATGTTCAAAACCACGGACGGCGGTCAAACCTGGACGAAATTGAGCCTGACGGCCAGGATCACGTCCGTCGTGCTCGACCCCGCCGACCCGGACCGGATTTTCGCGACGACCTTCGGGAGCGGCCTTTACCGGAGCACGAACGCCGGGCGGACCTGGGCTCAGGCGGGCTTCAAAGACAGCTCGCCCGGGGGCGTTGTTTTCGATACCTCGCGGCCGGGCACGGTCTATGTCTGGACGGGAAGCTCCCTCTGGCGAGGGACGGCGACCGGAAAGACATGGAAGAAGGCGGGCGCGCCGTACGCCGAAATCTATCAGCTGACGATCGCCCCGGACGGGACCATGTACGCAGGAACCGGCGGAAGCGGGGTCTTCAAGAGCGTCAATCAAGGGAAGACCTGGACTGAGATCAACGACGGCTTGCCCTCCTGCCGCTATATCGACGCCTTCGCGATCCATCCTGCCAATCCGCTCCATCTCTACGCGGGCGTCTCCAACCTGGGTGTCTACAGGAGCCGGGACGGGGGGTCCACCTGGTCCTACATGGGCGCCGGGCTTTGCCCCGACACGATGATCTTCTCGCTGGCCTTCGACCCCAAAGACCCGGCGACGCTCTATGCCGGGACGAACGGCGCGGGCGTCTACAAGATCAAGCCGGGCGCCTGAGCGCGGGGCCGGTCACAGCAGCCGAGGCGCGCCGGCGGACGGGGCGGCCGGGCGGAAGCGGCGTCGCTCCTCGCGCGAACGTTGAGACTGATCCCTCAAAATTGTATGATGGCCCGGAGAGGAGTGTGCCATGCCCAGACGCCGGTTTCCGGGGATCCTGTTCGCTCTGTTCGCGTTCGCGGGGGGCGCCGCTCTCTTCGCCTCCGACGGGGAGCGTCCCTTGCCGAGACCGCCGTCCGTCCCGCTCGTGACCCACGACCCCTATTTCAGCATCTGGTCGCCCTCGGACCGTCTGGCCGACGGATGGCCGGTTCACTGGACGGGACGGCCCCACGCCCTGTCCGCCCTCGTCCGCGTCGACGGCAAGCCCTTCCGCGTCATGGGCCGCGGGCCCTGGGGCTCGACGCCGATGACCCAGACGGGCCTGGAGGTTTTTCCGACCCGGACCGTCTACGTCTTCGCCGACGCGGGCGTCGAGCTGACCCTGACCTTTCTCTGCCCGCTCCTGCCGAGCGACCTCGACGTTTTATCCAGACCCGTGACCTATATCACGGCCGGCGTCCGGAGCACGGACGGCGCCGGCCACGATGTTCAGCTCTATCTCGATGCGTCGGCCGAGATCGCCGTCAACACGCCCGACCAAAAGGTCGTCTGGGGCCGTCTCGCCGTCCCCGGCCTCGAGGTCCTGTCCTTCGGTTCCCGGGACCAGCGCCTCCTGGAGAAGAGAGGGGACGACCTGCGCATCGACTGGGGCTATTTCTATCTGGCCGTTCCCCGGGATCTCCGGCCCGTCACACGGCTCGGGTCGAGCGGCGCCTGCCGGGAATCCTTCTGGAACGACGGCTGGGCGGACGAAGTCGCGGACGAGGCCGACATGCCCCGCTCCGTCTCCGAGGGCTATCCGGTCGCCGCCGCCGGCTTTGTCCTTGACAAGGTCGGAGCCGAGCCCGCGTCGCGCCGCTGGATCCTCGCCTACGACGACCGCTTCTCGATCGAGCATTTCCATCGCAAGCTCAGGCCCTACTGGCGGCGCACCGGCTGGGAGGCTTCTCAACTCTTGAGGCAAGCCGCGCTCGACTACGATAAGCTCGCGGCGGCCTGCCGCGAATTCGACGTCGCGCTTCTCGCCGCGCTGACCGGGGCCGGGGGCGCGAAATACGCCTGGATCGCGACCCTGGCCTTCCGCCAGTCCATCGCCGCCCACAAGCTGGCCGTTGACGTCGACGGAACGCCGCTCTTCTTCCCCAAGGAGAACTGCAGCAACGGCTGCATCGCGACCGTCGATGTCATCTATCCCTCGGCGCCGCTCTATCTGTACCTCAGCCCCCCGCTCATGAAAGCCATGCTCCGGCCGGTCTTCGATTATGCCGCGAGCGGGCGTTGGCCGTTCCCCGTCGCGCCGCACGACCTGGGGACCTACCCCCACGCCAACGGTCAGGTCTACGGCGGCGGCGAAGAGAGCGAGGAGGACCAGATGCCGGTCGAAGAGAGCGGCAACATGCTGATCCTGGCCGCGGCGCTGGCCCGGGCCGAAGAGAGCGTCGAATTCCTGAGGCCCTACGAGCCGCTTCTTCGGTGCTGGGCGGAATTCCTCAAGGACAAGGGGCTCGACCCCGAGAACCAGCTCTGCACCGACGACTTCGCCGGCCATCTCGCCCACAACGCCAACCTGTCGCTCAAGGCCATTCTCGGCCTCCGCGCTTACGCCGACCTCGCCGGCCGGCTCGGGAAGAAGGCCGAGGCCAAGGCCTATGCCGCGACGGCCGCCCGGTTCGCGTCCGAATGGCTGCGACTGGCCGACGACGGCGACCACTACCGGCTGGCCTTCGACAAGCCGGGAACCTGGAGCCAGAAATACAACCTGGTCTGGGACCGGATCTTAGGCTACAACCTTTTCCCGGCCGCGGTCGCCGACAAGGAGATGGCCTACTACCGTAAAAGCCAGAATCGCTACGGTCTTCCCCTCGACAACCGCAAGGACTACACCAAGCTGGACTGGGTGCTCTGGACGGCCTGCCTGACCGGCCGGGCCGATGATTTCGCCGCGCTG
>JAFGBC010000361.1 GCA_016933355.1 Candidatus Aminicenantota bacterium | reverse complement strand
CGGCCAGCGCCGATCCCGCCGTGTGAAGGAGGCGGGACAGCTCGAGCGCTTCGACATCGCTCCCCCGCCCGTCCGCGCCGAAATGCCGGAAGGCGGCCCTCAGGAGGTCGCCGAACCAGCGGCGCCGCTCTGCGGGGCCCAGTCCGCCGAGGACCAAGGCCAGCTCGGGGGCCGAGAATTCGCTCTCCGGCCTGAACAACCGGTCCAGAGAGCGGCGCAACGCCTCGGCTCGGATGGCGAAGCGGCGGGCGTGAAAGGCCCGATGGGAGGCGAGAGCGGACATCTCGGCGAAGCTGTAGCGGTCGGCCTTTTTCCAGGCCGTCTTCGCCCGCGGCGTCGCTCCGGTCGGGTCCATGAGCCACAGCCAGTCCCGAAACGCCGCCGGCTCGCGGACGGCCGGGAAGAATCGCCCGTTCCAAGCCTGCCGGTCGTCGACGGGGATCTCGGGGACCCAGACGTCTTCGGGAGATGCGCCCAAAGCGGCCAGCCAATCCGCGAGCCCGAGGCCGGCCAGGCTCCCGCCGGCCGCGAGCGAGACGTTGAGAAGGTCGTCCGTGCCGTAAAGCCGGATGAACCAGACGTCGTTTCCGGCCCGGTCCCGACCGGGGACTACGTCAAGGACGGCCCGCTCCGTGAGCGCGAGGGCTTCGTCGATGTCGACGCCGCACACGACGTTGTCCCCGCCGAGGCGGAGGGGCGCCGCTATGCGGCAGCCTTCGACCCAGGAACGGGCGCCGGCGACCTCCCCTTTTTCGCAGATCTCGGAGTTGACGACGAGGCAGGATGGACCGGCCGAGAGGCCGCCCTCGCCGCGAAGGAGGTCGAGCCCGCTCGTGATCAGCTGTCTCGGCGTGCCGAAATGAAGGAAGCCGCAGCGGGGCAGGAGCTCGACCGCGAACGGGACGGCGGACATCGCCTCGAAAATCCCGTCCAAGACGGGGCCCGGAAGGCGCGAGCCGCCGGACGCCATGGAGCGGACATAATCGCCCCGCTCCGCCTCCGTCCCCATCGCACAGCAGATCTCACGGTAAAAATCCAGCCCGGCCTCTTCGACGGCCCGGCCGAAGGATCCGCTCCAGACGAGAGCGCCGCCGGCGCCTTCGGCCGACCCCGACAGGGCGAGGAGACGCACGGCCGCGTCGGCGTCGAAGCTCATGACCCCGATATCAAGGACGGATTGACCGTGGCGGCGCACGGCCCGACGCGCGGCCTGCTCGGCGCGCGTCGGCTTCTGGAGGAAGTGGCGGACCCGACGGCCGTCCGCGTCGAGGCAAAAGACGCCGTGACGGCTGGCCAGCTCGGGCGAGGCGTAGCAGCCGAGGCCCGTCACGCCCCGGCCCGAGAGGTCGACGCGCGAGGGGTCGAAATCGAGGAGGACGTCGCCGGTCGTGACCACGACCTGGCCGCGTCCCGGCCCGCCGGACGGCAGCGCCAGGTAGACCGGAAGCTGCCGGTCGAGCAGCGTCAGGCCCAAAGCCCGGTCGGATTCGCCGGGGACGGGGATGAAGATCTTGCCGCAGGCGCCGTAGGCGGGGATGCGCTTCGCGTCGCCGCCGGCGTGGACGATGAGAATACGCAGCCGCTCGAGCGCCCGCCTCCAAGCCTCCGGGTCGAGGCGTTCCGCCGCGCCCGGCGGGATCGCGCGGCCGAGGATCTCGAGCAGACAGAGGATCGTGCTGCCTCCGCTTCCGATGCGCCGGCCGTCCGGGTCGGGCACGGCCAGAACGCGGGTCGCGGCCGGAATGAACCCGAGCGCCTGGCGGAGGCGGAACTCCTCCCGGTAGGACGAAGCCTGGCGCTCGTTGGAGGCCGTGACGACGAGATAGTCCCAGGCGCCGGTCGTCACGTCCGGTGGGCCTCGACCTGGGCTTTGACCCAGGGATATGTCCGGGACAGCCCGTCCCGCAGCGAAAAGCGCGAGCGCCAGCCGATGGATTCGATCCGGTCGGCCCGGAAGTTGCGGGCTTTGACGCCGACCGGGCCCTCAATCGACCTGATGTTCACCTTCTTCCCGGCGATATCAGCGATCGTCCGGACCAGCTCGGTAACGGACACATACTCGCGCCGCCCGATGTTGACGCCGTCCTCGAGGCCGGAGGCCATGAGCATGATGATGCCTTCGAGGAGGTCGTCGATATAGGTGTAGGCGCGCATCGCGCTGCCGTCCCCCCAGATCTCGACCGTCCCGCCGTCCTCGACCTCGGCGATCTTGCGGCTGAGCGCGGCCGGCGCTTTCTCCCGGCCGCCCCGCCACGTCCCCTCCGGGCCGTAGGTGTTCTGGAAGCGGGCGATCCGGACGGCCATGCCCGTGCGCCGGCCGTAGGCCATCGCCATTCGCTCGGCGTAGAGCTTCTCCCAGCCGTACTCGTTGTCGGGAAGCGCCGGGTAGGCCTCGGCTTCGGACAGCTCGGGCTCGTCCGCCCTCATATCCCGGTAGACGCAGGCCGAGGACGAGAAGAAATAGCGCCCGACCCCGGCCTCGGCGGCCGCATGGGTCATGTGGATATTGATCAAGGCGCTGTTGCGCATGATCTCGCACTCGGCGGCGTGGATGAATCCCATGCCGCCCATGTCGGCGGCGAGCTGATAGACCTCGTCGAACGGCCCGCCCGGGGATCCGGCCGCGGCCGCGCGGCAGTTGGCCTCCTCGCGGAGGTCGAGGAGGAGGAACTCGTCGGCCGCCGTCTCCGAGAACTCGGGCCGCTTGATATCGACGCCGCGAACCCAGGCCCCGTCCCGTTTCAGGCGCTTGACGAGGTGGCTCCCGATGAATCCTCCGGCTCCGCAAACCAGCGCTCGCTTGGGCATGATCAGGTCCTTCCGTCAGGGATGAATCCGAGAGCTAAAATACCACACAGAGCGCCAGGACTTCAATCGGACCGGCGCGACGGCCCCGAGGGTCATTGAACCTGGGACGTACAGTGCGGGCAGCGCGTGGCTTTGAGAGGTATTGCGGAAAGGCAGAAGGGGCACTCCTTGGTCTCGGCCGGCGCTGCGACCTGTCCCTGTTTCTTCCGCAGCCGGTTCATGCTCTTGATGACCAGGAACAGGGCGAAGGCGACGATCAGCAGGCTGACGACCTTGTTGATGAACGCCCCGTAGTTGAACGTCACGGCCCCGGCCGCCTGGGCCTGGGCGAGCGAGGCGTAGGGCCCGGGCGTCGCGCCGCCGCCCAGGATGAGGAAGAGGTTGGCGAAATCGACCCGGCCCAGCAGGAGCCCGATCGGCGGCATCAGGATGTCGGCGACGAACGACTGGACGACGGACCCGAAGGCCGCCCCGATGATGATGCCGACGGCCATGTCGAGGACACTCCCCTTCATCGCGAATTCCTTGAATTCCTTGAACATCCCGATCTCCTTTCGCGGCCGGAAATGACGCCGATCGCTCGGCCCGCCTCAATATTAACCACAGCGGCGCCCGGAGTCCACCGGTTCCTTCCGGCCCAAAGCCTTGCGCGGGAGACGTCCTTTCACTATAGTGATTAGCGACGCCTTCATCGGAAAGGAAACGACGATGCCGACGACCGAACCGAAACGATACCGGCGCCTCCTGGCCGCAGTCCTGCCCCTTCTCCTCGCCCTCGCCTCCGGGCTTCGGGCTACGGACCTGCCGGGCAAGATCGTGAGCTCGGAGTGGCTGGCCCAGAACCTCAAGACGCCCGGCCTCCGCATCCTCGACCTGCGCACGGACATCCGCGAGTACTGGGAATCCCACATTCCCGGAGCCGTCTACATCGATCCCGTGGTCGTCCGCTGGACGGACAAGGCCGTCCCGGGCAAGTTCATGCCCGCCCAGGCCTTCGCCATGCTCCTGGGCGAGCTGGGGATCAAGGAGACGACCCCGGTCGTCGTCTACTCCGAGAAAAACAACTACAAGGCGGCCTATTTCATCTGGGCCTTCGACTATATCCGTCATGCCAACGCCGCCCTCCTCGACCGCGGGTTCGACAACTGGCGCAGGGAGGGTCGGGCGACGACCCAGGATTATCCGTCGATCACGGCCGTCCCCTACCGGCTGCCTGCCTCCTTCGACGAGGAGGTCCGGGCCGGCCTGGAGGATGTCCGCAAGGCGTTGAGCGGGCCCGACGTCCTGATCGACGCCCGTCCGGCCGACATGTACGCCGGCGACAAGGGAACCTGGAAGCGCAAGGGGCATATCAAGGGCGCGAAGAGCCGCCCCTGGTCCCACGACCTCAACGAAGACGGCTCCTGGAGGTCGGTCGACGGCCTCCGGACCGTCTATCAAGCCATGGGCGTGACCCCCGACGTGCCCGTCATCGCCTACTGCGGCCAGGGCCAGATGGCGGCGATGGTCTACGTGACCTTGAAGTATGTCCTCGGCCACCCGCGGGTTCGCCTCTACGACGGAAGCTTCAGCGAATGGTCGGTCCGCGCCGACCTTCCGGT
>JAFGBC010000360.1 GCA_016933355.1 Candidatus Aminicenantota bacterium | reverse complement strand
GCGCGGGACGGCCGTCTTGAGGTGGGAGTACCTGCCCGGCTCGCTCCTTTACCTGGTCTGGACCCAGGACCGGGCCGACTACGCCCATCCCGGCGACTTCCGTCTCCGCCGCGACCTGGGCGACCTGCTGACCGCGCCGGGCGACAACATCTTCTTGGTCAAGTTCTCCTATCGTTGGAGCCTGTAGCCGGACGAAGGCCGCCTCGCCCGCCGGTCCCGAGAGGGCCGGGGGCTTGACTTCCCGCCCGCGGCCGGTCTATTCCTATGGGGTGCGGGCGAGGAGGACTGCCCCCATGGCAACCCAAACGGGATCGAAAATCGCGGTCGTCGCGGCCGTCATAGCCAACTTGATCATCGCGGTCATCAAGTTCGTCGCGGCGGCGATCACCGGCTCGTCGGCCATGATCTCCGAGGGCATCCACTCGCTCGTCGACACGGGCAACGGCGGCCTCGTCATGCTCGGCCTGAAGGCCGCCCGCAAGCCGGCCGACGACGGCCACCCCTTCGGCCACGGCAAGTCCCTCTATTTCTGGACGCATATCGTGGCCATCTCCATCTTCGCCATCGGCGGCGGGATGTCCCTCTACGAGGGGATCGCCCACATCCGCCACGTCGCGCCGGGCGCCGTGCCGGGCGACCCGACGGCCGCCTACATCGTGCTCGCCCTGTCCGTCCTGGTCGAGGGCGGATCCTTCAGAGTGGCCGTCGAGCAGTTCAGGAAGGCCAGGCGCGGCCAGGGAGCCTGGCGGTTCATCCGCCGCTCCAAGGACCCGAGCCTGTACACGATCGTGTTCGAGGACAGCGCCGCCATGCTCGGCCTCCTCTTCGCTTTCCTGGGGATCTTCCTCGGCCAGGTCTTCCGGAACGCCTTCCTCGACGGGGTGGCTTCGATCGCGATCGGGCTGCTGCTGATGACGGTCGCCGGCGTCCTCGTCTCGCGGACCCATGGACTGCTTCTGGGCGAGGGCATGAATGCCGACGAGCTCGCGGACGTCCGGCGGCGCGTGGAGTCCGACCCGGCCGTCGCGCGCGCCGGCGACATCCTCACGATGTATCTGGGCCCGCACGACCTGCTCGTCAACATGGGAGTCTGCTTCGCCCCGGGAACCACGGCCGAGGGGATGCACGCGGCGATCCGCCGCATCGAGGCCGACCTGCGGAGCGCCTACCCGGAGACGAACCGCGTCTACATCGAAGCCGAGTCGCTGGCGTCTACCGATCGAACCCGCGCATAAGGGCGATGGAATCCGCCCCCTCTGCGAAGAGTCGATCGCTCTTTGAGAACCACTCGGACGGCTGATATGTTCCGGAGCAAGATGACGGGATAAGGAGGTCCGATGAAGATTCGCATGTATCAGGTCGACGCCTTCACCGACAAGATCTTCGGCGGCAACGCCGCGGCCGTCTGCCCGCTCGAGGCTTGGCTTCCCGACGCGGTCATGCAGGCGATCGCCGAGGAGAACAACCTGTCCGAGACGGCGTTCTTCGTTCGGGCGGGCGACCGCTTCGATATCCGCTGGTTCACGCCCAAGATCGAGATCGCGCTCGCCGGACACCCGACCTTGGCTACGGCCCACGTCATCTTCCGCCACCTCGGCTACGACAAGCCGGAGATCGTTTTTCAATCCAAGAGCGGTGAGCTCCGGGCCGCGCGAAGCGGCGACGTCATCCAGCTCGACTTCCCGGGCTACGAAGCGAAGCCGGTGAAGGCCCCCAAAGCCCTGGTCAAGGGCTTGAGGGCCAAGCCGGTTGAGGTCCTTCTGGGAAGGGATTACACGGCCGTGTTTGAAAAGGAGGCCGATATCCTCGCCCTCGACCCCGATTTCGCCGAGCTGGCCAAGCTCGACTGCCTGGGGATCATCGTCACGGCGCCGGGCGACCGCTCCGATTTCGTCTCGCGCTTCTTCGCGCCGCGGGCGGGCATCCTCGAAGATCCCGTCACGGGCTCCGCCCACACCCTGCTCATCCCCTACTGGGCGAAACGCCTCGGCAAGCCCGTCCTCCACGCCTACCAGGTCTCGAAGCGCCGCGGCGAAATCTTTTGCGAACAACGCGGCGACCGCGTCCTGATCGGCGGCCGGGCCGTCACCTTCTTCGAGGGCGAAATCGAGGTCTGATGCCGGTGGCCGGACATCCCCTCGGCGGGAACTGCCCTATTATTTCTCCTCCTTGGATTTCGAAGGGCCGGAAGCCGCCGCCTCGGCATAGACGTCCTTGATGGCTTGGACGATGAGCCCGGGCTCCTTATTTTGAACGAAGTGGCCGCTCTTCGTCGCAAGCACCAGCTTGCCTTGCGGAGACAGCGCAACGAGCTCCTGCTGCCAGGCCTGCCATCGCTCCTCTGAGATCGGACCCGTGGAACCGTGCTTGGTTCCCGAGATCACGACGAGAGGGACGTCCGGGAACGGCCCCGCTTCGACGACCTGCCGCGAGCTCTCCTCTAACGCCGCGAATTCCTCCTTAGCCATCCCGGTATCCACGAACAGCATCGCGACGGAGCCGACCGCGCTCAACACGGACGTCAGAAAATCCTTCTTCGGATCCTGGTTCTTGAGAAATTCCGCTTGCTCCCAATGCGAGGCGTCGACGAGCACCATGCCGGCGATTTCTTCGGGGTGGGCTTTTGCGTAATAGAGCGCGTAGAGCCCTCCGGCGGAATGGGCGACCAGAAGGTAAGGAGGCTCGTAGCCCGCGGCGGGCAGGAATTCCCGCAGCTCGGCCACGATGCGCTCGGCCGTCCGGGGCTCGCGGGACTTCGTGCTCCGCCCGTATCCCAGCCGGTTGTAGATCACGACCGTCGACATGCCGCGGACGTTCCAATAGACGCTCTTCCAAGTGTCCATCGTGTTGCCCAGGCCGGACAGGAAGACGATCGCCGGACGACCGCGTCCATACCGAGAATATTCCACCTTGCGGCCGTCGCTGATCGACGCCCGGTGCAGAACGTCGGCGCCGCAGGCCGCGAGCATCGACGCGACGACGGCGAGCGCCGCCGCGGCCACAACCGCTCTTCGCGTATCGGATTTTGTCCCCGTCGTTATCATGGTTCGCGCGCTCCGCCGGCATTCTATCACACCCAGCCCTTTCTCCGCCCGCGCCGTCGCCTTCTTCGAAGGCGAGATCGAAATCTAAGCCCTCTAGGCCGCCAACACCCCGACGCCGACCGATCGGCATGAGTTTGGACCGAGGGGAGGATGGTGAAGAAGGCCGTATGAGAGCCGGAGCGGGCATGGACCGCAGAGCGGAGCGATCGCGGGAGCGGAGGCTCGAATCGAGTGAAGCTTTCTTCGCCGGGGAAAGCGAACGCGCCTTCGAGCCATCCTGCCCCGAGGTCCTCCGAGGAGGCCGGGCATCGAAGGCGGTCTCGACCGGAACCGGGAGCGAAGTCCGTTCTGAGTCCCTAGCTTCGTCTTGAGACCGCCGTCCGGCTCCGTTATAATGGGCTGACTTTCGACGAGGAGAACGCATATGACGCTCGCCGGCTCGGATGAGGTCCTGACCCTCTTCAAGAATTGCGACGCCCTGCTCCAGGGCCATTTCAAGCTGACTTCGGGGAAGCACTCCGAGTGGTACTTCGAGAAGATCCGGCTCATCGAGAAACCGGCCGCGCTCGAAAAGATCGTCGACCTGCTCGCCGCCAAGATCAAGGCCGACGGCGTCGCGTTCGACTACGTGGTCGGCCCCGCCTACGGCGCCATCGCCATCGGCTTCCTGACCGCCCTCAAGCTCGGCAAAAAGTTCGCCTTCACTCAGCGCGTCGATGAAAAAATGTCCCTCCGCTCGGGCTTCGCGGGGATCGAGGACGCCCGGGCCGTCATCGTCGAGGACATCCTGACCACGGGCGG
>JAFGBC010000359.1 GCA_016933355.1 Candidatus Aminicenantota bacterium | reverse complement strand
TTGCCCAGCTTGAGGACCGCCGCGCCGTTGACGCGGCCTTCCTTGACCTCGATCAAGGCCGCGTTGGCGTCCTTAAAGGCAAAAGCCTTGGTCGTCGTCCGGATCGGGAGGTCGGCGGCCAGCTTGAAAAGCTCCTCGCCGTCCGCGCGCGTGGCGTTCGCGACGCTGACCAGCGTCTTCTCCCAGTAGAGGTGTTTCTGGTAATCCATCTCAGGAATCGGCGTCATGGAAATCCCGGCCAAAGACACCGTCCCGCCCTTCTCGGCGTTGGCCAGCGCCTCGAGGACGCTGGGCCCGGCCGGAGTGAAAACGACCGCGGACGTATTCCGGGCGGGCGGCGCCTCTCCGGGCGCTCCGGCCCAGGCCGCACCGAGCTTCAGGGCCAGGCGGCGATGCTCCTCGCTCCTCGTGACAACCTGGACTTTACACCCCCAGGCCTTGGCGATCTGGATCGCGATGTGGGCCGAAGCCCCGAACCCGTAAAGCCCCAGGCATCCGCCCGCCTTAGCCCCGCTCATCCGCAAAGCCCGGTATCCGATGATTCCCGCGCAAAGAAGCGGGGCGGCCTGCAGGCTGCGGAAGCTGTCCGGAATCCGGTAAGCGAACGCTTCGGGGACGACCATGTATTCGGCGTAGCCTCCGTTGACGTGGAAGCCCGTGTAGCGCGCCAACCGGCACAAGTTTTCCCGGCCGCTCAGGCAGAACTCGCAGGAGCCGCAGGCCGCATAAAGCCAAGCGGCGCCGGCCTTGGTGCCGACGCTGAACCTCTCGCCCGCCCCCTCGCCGGACTTGACGACGATGCCCACCACCTCGTGGCCGGGGACGATCGGAAGCCGCGCCTCGCCGAGCTCGCCCTCGACGAGATGGACGTCGGTGCGGCAAACGCCGCAATATTCGACCCAGAGCAGGATCTCGCCCGGCCCGGGGTCGGGAACCGGCAGGTCGTGCATCCGGAGCGGCCTTTCGGCGACGGGACGGTATTCTTCCAGAACCATGGCGTTCATTTCGGCCTCCTCAACGACCGCGGCGGCGATACGGTCCGGCCGATCTTGGCCTGGAGCCGCTCGATCCGGTGCTGAAAATCGGCCCGGAAAGGATCCGATGCCTCCCGATCCGCCCGTGCCAAGCCCTCCTCGGCAAGCACGAGGGCTTTGGACAGGTCCTTGGCGCGGTGCTCGTAGTAGATCGCCAGCTCTCTGTAGCTGGCCAGCTGGTCGGCCTCGCACATCTCGCTCCAGAGGGCGACGGCGCGGTCGAAGTCCTTCGCCCTCTTGAAATGAGCCGACAGCCTCCGACGGGCCGCCGCAGCCGTCTCCCGCGACAGCCCGCCGCGCAGGGCCTGCTCGTAATAGTGGGCCGATGTCGCCGCTTCGCCCGCCCGCTCGAAAAACCGTCCGGCCCCGTAGAGATCCATGGCGTCGGCCGGGTCGCCTCTCTCGCAGGCTTCGTCCGCAGCCATGATCAGGTCCAGGCCGGCGATGACGATCCCGAGCAGCGAGAGGATGTCCTCCTGATTGTGGTAGAGGATGGGCTCGATCAGGCCGAAATCTCCCGACCGCAGGTATTCGAAGTAGCGGACGGGGATCTCGGCCGACGGGATGTCCTCGCTGCGCTCGGCCCGGACGACCTCGCGGGCCAGATGGAAGAGCCGGCAGCTGTCGTATTTGTGTTTCCAGAGCGTGCGGGCCGCGAACAGAAAATCAAGATGGGGCAGCCCGTCCAGCGGAAACGGCGTTCGCTGCAGGATGAAGCGCGTCTCGAGGATCGGCAGGTCGAAAAGCTTGCCGTTGTAGGAGACGAGGGAGGTGAAGCCCATCTCTTCGAAGAAGCGGCCCAGGCCTCGGACGAATTCGCCCTCGGCGGCCGGGTCCTCGAGAAAGTGCTGGATGACGTGGAAGCGCTCGTCACGGTAGTAGCCCATCCCGACCAGGAACGGGAGCGTTCCCGTCCCGCCGGCCAAGCCCGTCGTTTCGAGGTCGATGAACAGGGCCCGGCCCAGGTCGAACGCCGCGGGCTCGTCGCTCCCGCCCGAAGAGCGCAGGAGCAGTCCCAACCGGGACGGGTCATAGCGCAGCCCGGAGGCGAGCGTGACGCGGCCGTAGCGCACATGGAGGGGGTAGGGATTCTCGAATATCCGAAGGGCTGGGCTTCGGCGGACGGTCGGCGCCGCGGTCGAGAGCTTGGCCTGCCGACCTCTTCCCTTGCGCTCGCCCGGGACGGTCAGGGCGATCAGGCTCTGGAGCTTCTCCTTGGTCGACAGGCCTTCGTCGGTGTCGAGCGTCCGCCAGGCGTCCTCGACGGTCCGCCCCGCCCGGCGGGCCGACCGCTGCCTGCGGAGGAGCCGGATTTCGTCTTCGAAGGGCATGCCACACTCTCGCTCTTATCATAGAACAATCGAAGGCGCTTTTCAAAAGGCCCCCATTGCCATCCGCTTCGCTAGGGTCTATGATAGATGTCAGAGACGCTTCTCCATGACGCGCCTTTTCCTCGCCATTGACCTCGGGGCCGAAAGCGGCCGGGCCGTACTCGGCCGCTACGCGGAAGGCCGGCTGTCTCTCGAGCAGATCCACCGCTTCCCCAACGTCCTCCTCCCCCTCAACGGACGCCTTTACTGGGACTTCTATGGTCTCCTGTCCGAGGTAAATAGATCCCTGTCTCTCTGCGCCGCCTCGGGAGCGTCCGGGCTGGAAAGCTTGGCCGTCGACACCTGGGGCGTCGATTTCGGCCTGCTGGCGCGCGACGGAACGCTGCTGGGATT
>JAFGBC010000017.1 GCA_016933355.1 Candidatus Aminicenantota bacterium | reverse complement strand
TCCGCGGCTGTATCGGGTTTCCTCTCCCCCATCAGCCTCTGTCCGACGCCGTGCGGGAAGCCGCCGTGCTGGCCGCTACTCAGGATTACCGCTTCCCCTCGCTCCGCCTCGAGGAGATGAGCCGCCTCAAGATCGAGATCTCGGTCCTCAGCCTTCCCCGAACCGTCCGCTCGCCCGACGAGGTCGAGGTCGGAACCCACGGCATCATCATTTCCAAGGGCTTGAACCGGGGGCTTCTGCTGCCTCAAGTTCCGGGAGAGTACGGCTGGGACCGAGAAACGTACCTGCGTCACGGGTGCCTCAAGGCCGGCCTTCCCGAAGACGCCTGGAGGAAGGGCGCGAAGATCGAGGTCTTCACCGCCCAGGTGTTCTCCGAATAACCGGACCTTACTTCTGCCGGAACTCCTTCTTCTCGGCCAGCATCTTTTTGGCCTGCTCCTGGATCTCGCGCGTCTCGGCCTCGTCCTCGGGAGCCGATGTCATCCCGAGGATATACTCGAGCTCCGCCCTGGCCTCCTCGACCTTGTCGAGGGCGAGGTAAGTGTCGGCCAGATACATCCGGGTCAGGGCGTCGTTCGGGCCGTATTCTTTGGACTTGAGCAGATGCTCCAGGGACTTGTCCTTGCTGCCGCCCGCAAACCCGGGGAGCTTGAAGTAGACGCGGCCCAGGACGCGGTCCGCGCCGCCCATCTCGTAACTCCGGTCGAGCTCGACGACCTTGTTCATGGCGGCTTTGATCGGCTTGACGAGCGACAGGCTCTTCAGGACGCCCTTGGCCTCGCCGTACTTGCCGTAGTTGACGCCGAGCCAATACTGGCCGTCCGGCTTCTCGGGCTCGAGGGCGACCGCCTTCTTGCCGTAGTAGATGCCCATCTGGAAGGCGGCTTGCTTGGCCTTGTTGTTGAGTTCGTGGTCACCGATCCAGTATTCCGCCTTGGCCATCTTCCAGTAAGCCGCGTACTTGTCCTCGCCTTTGAGCAGAGCTTCCTGGTATTTGGCCAGCGCTTCCTTAGCCTTGGCCAGGTCCGCGCGCTGGGTGTAAAGCGCGTCGCCCTGGGCGATCAGGCTCTGGACCTCCGGCTCCTGGGACAGGATCACGAAGGCCAGCACGAGAACGGCCAATAAAAGAAGGATGATTTTCTTCATTCTGAGCCTCTCCTTTGGGGTTTTTATATCACAGCCGCCGCCGGGCGGCAAGGCCTCCTGAGCGCTAAGCTTTTTGGAAGCGGACGTCGGCGCTGTCGTCGAGCGCGGCGAGCTCGCGCTCGATGCGTAGCCGCTCGCGCTCGAAGGCCTCGCCTTTGAGGCCGGGCGGGACGGCGAAGGGCTCCCCGAACAGGACGACCAGGCGCGAAAAGGGATAGGGCAGCAGAAACCGGTCCCAGCTCGAGAGGATTTTTTTCTTCCGGGCAGAGAACGTCACCGGAACGCACATCGCGCCCGCTTCCTGGGCCAGCCGCAGGCCTCCGGCTTTCAGGCTGTGGCGGGGTCCGCGCGGCCCATCGGGGACGATAAACAAGACGCCGCCGGCGGCCAGCTCGGCTCTCATCTCTTTCCAGGCCTTCACGACGGGATGAGAGCTCGACCCGCGCAGGACGCGATAGCCCCAGCCCGCGGCAAGCTGGGCGATGATCTCGCCGTCCCGGCTGGGACTGATCAAGGGGACGACGCCCGTGCCGCGAAAAAAAAAGGGCGCGAAGAACAGCCGGCCGTGCCAGAGAAGCAGGACGACCGGCTTTCCCTCGGCCCGGAGCCGGTCATAAGCCTCCTTGCCGATGACGGTCACCGGCGCCGACCGGGACCAGATTTCGATGACCGCCCGGCCGACCGTCCGGACCAAAAAACGTGTCACGGGCTGGGGCAGACGCATCGCCCTCTATCTTAGGGTAAAAAAACCGTCTTGGGAAGGCAACTTGTATGAACGAGGGGAAAGGCGAGCGTGCCCTCGAATGGCCCGGTCCGAGCTTTCTCGTCGTTTGAACTACCCTACCCCGCATCCTTCCGGCGAAGGACGAAAGCCCGGCCGCCGAGATCCCAGGCGGCGCCGAGGCCGAACCCGGCCGCGCTCAAGCCGAGCCCCGCCGGCAGGCTGAAGGGCCATTCGGGGAGCGCGAGCGGAAGCCCGCCGGCCCGGGACAAGAAACCGGCCAGGGCGAATCCCCCTCCCAGCGATAGGCTCAGCAGGCCCGCCGTCGGAAGCTTCCGCTTCAAGACGAACATGGCCGCGCCCGGCAGGAACAGGCCTTCGGCCATGATCTCCGAAGCGAGGCCGAGAGTGCCCAGGATACTCGTGAACCTCGAGGCCGCCAAGAAGGCCAGCGCCATGGTCAAAGCCGTGGCCAGCCGGCTCCGGGCCACTCCGCTCCGCCCGCCGCCGGCCGCCGCTGGGACGAGGTCGCGGACCATCGTCAACGCGCCCGTATTGACGCCCGCATCCAGGGTCGAAATGACGGCCGCCAGGACGGCCGCAAAGAGGAGCGCACCCAAGTAAGGGCCCGTTCGGGACGCGATCAGCTCCGAGACAAGCGGCGTCTCCCCCGACGGGGCGCCCGTAAGCGGCAGGGACAGCATTCCGGCGGCGACGACGAGCCCATAGAGGATCAGGAAGATCGGCACGGAGGCCAGGATGCCCCGCCGCGCCGCGCGGGCCGAGCGGGCCGAGCGAATTCTCTGCCAGGCCACCGGAGAGACGATCCAGGCCAGGAGAAACGAAAGACAGGTCAGGACGCTCCGCCGGCCGTCGGCCAAGAAGTCGAAATAGCCGGCGATGTTCAGCCGGCCGGCCTCGTCCGCGACCGCGGCGAATCCCGTCCGGCCCAGAAGGAACACGGCCAGGCCGGACATCCCGGCCAGCAGGACGGCGAACTGAAGGCTTTCGGCAAGGACGACCGAAAAGAATCCGCCCAGGACGGCGTAGGCGAGGACCGTCAGGGCTGCGGCTCCCAGACACAGGAGGTAGGGCGCGTCGAGGAAGGCCTGCAGGAAACGACCCAAGGCGACGAGCTGAGAGGCGGCGAAGACGACCATGTACCAATAGATAAGGAAAGCGACGAGGCGCCGGACGGTCGGCCCGTAGCGGGACTCGGCCATCTCGGGGAGCGTCATTGACGTAAGGCGGGCGGCCCGACCGGCCAGAGGGAGCATGGCTAGGAGCGTCAGGACGGCGGGCATTCCGATGATCCAGAACGCGCCGACGCCCCGCCGGCAGGCTTCGTCCATGGACACCAGGATAGAGGTCGCCCCGAACCAAGCCGCCGAGAGCGAGAGCGCGACCAGGGGAGCGCCGAGGCCGCCCGGGGCGAAGAAGAAGTCGCGGGCCGTGCCCGCCCGCCGCCGGACCGCCAGGTTGACGGCCAGCAGAATCGCGAGGAAGGCGATGAATACGGGAAGCGCGGCGACCGACATAGCCCGCTTTATACCAAAACCGGACGCGGCGCGCAATGTCCCGGCCCTCCGGCCGCGCAGGGCCGAAGTCCGCCGCAACCCGCCCGCCTTCGCCTGGACGGCGGCCGCCCGACGGCGGATACCCGCGATGTTCGCGGCGCCGGGAGTGTGCTATAATTTTTCGACATGAAACCGGCGGTCTTCGTTGCGGCGCTTATCGGCCTCCTCGCGGCGCCGTCGACCGTCCCGACGGCCGACGAGGTCGCCCTCCGGCTGGAGGGTCGTCTCCGCGCGCTCCAGTCGCTCGAGGCCCGCTTCCGCCAGGTCTATGCCGGACAGCCGCCGGCGGTCCCCATCCGCGAGACGGGCCGGTTCTATTTCCAGAAGCCCGACCGGATGCGCTGGCGCTACGAGGACCCCGAGCCGAAGGACTATCTGTACAGGGATGGGGTTTTCTCCTCCTATTTCCCGGAAGACAACCAGATGCTCGTCCAAATCCTGTCCGGAGACGAGCCTGAGGCCGCCTTCCTCCTGATCCTGGCCGGCGCCAGGAGCCTCAGGGACGATTACGACCTGGAGCTGGACTCGGCCGAGGCCGCTCGGTCGGCGGGCTCTTGGACCCTCAGGCTCAAGCCGAAAGCCGGGGGAGAGGCGGACGACGCCCGGGAGATCCTGCTCGAGGTCGACGGGAAGGATTGGCTCATCCGGCGGGCCCTCTTCAAGGACTGGGCCGGAAACGCCTCGGAGTTCGCCTTCGAAGGCTGGAAGACCGACCGGCGGCTCGACCCGGGCCTCTTCGAGCTCAAGGTCCCCGACGACTGCGAAATCATCCGTCAGGACGGACTCGTCCCCCCGGACCGTCAAACCGATTCCGCTGAGGTCCGTATACCTCAGTGAGGACCGGGAGTGTCCTCTATGCATGACGACCAGGAGCTTGTCGCCGCGACGCTCAAGGGCAACCGGACGGCCTTTGAAATGATCATCCGGAAGTATCAGCAGCCCCTGTTCAACTACATCGGGCGCATGGTTGGGGAGCGCGAGCTCGCCCTCGACTTCACCCAGGATGTCTTCCTGAGGGCCTATGCCTGTCTGCCCTCCTACCGGCCCCAGTTCAAGCTCAGCACCTGGCTGTTCAAGATCGCCTCGAACCTGGTCATCGATTTCTGGCGGAAGAAAAAAATCCCGACGATGTCCCTCGACCAGCCCTTCGAAGAGGACGGGGACAGCTATTGCCTCCAGGTTCCCGATCACGCCCCCTCGGTCGGACGAAGCTACGAGCTGACCGAGCTTCGGCGCAAGGTCGACCGGGCCCTCGCCCGGCTGCCGGCCGCCCTGCGAGAGCTCTTCGTCTGGAGGCACATCAACGGCCTGAGCTATGAGGAGATGGCCGAGATCAAGGGCCTGCCCGTCGGGACGGTCAAGAACAAGGTCTTTCAGGCCAAAGAGCTGATCCGGAGTCGTCTGGAGGACGAGATATGACCTGTCTGACGCCCGATCGGCTCTACCGCTATCTCGACGGCGATCTCCGCCCCGAGGAGGCGGCCGACGTCGAGGCCCATCGGACGGCCTGCGTCCGGTGCCGGGAGAGGATCGAGGAAAGCCGGGCCCTGGCCCAGGCCGCCTCGAGCCTGCCCGACCTCGAGCTCCCGGCCGGATTCGCCGAGAGCGTCATGAACCGGATCGTCCGGGCCGAAGCGCCCCATAGGAGCTGGCTGGCCATCCTGGGCATCGGGCTCGGGGCACTGGGGGTTTCGCTGGGAACGCTTATCCTGGCCAGCGGTCAGTCGGCCGCCGGCCTCCTTCTCGGATTCGGTCGGGGTTCGCTTCATACCCTGCAAGGTCTGGTCGTCCTCTTCCTGAAGTTCTTCAAGGTCCTGCTGCTCGCCGTCAAGATCCTGCCCGAGCTGGCGGGAACGGGCCTGCGCGGCCTGTCCCGGGTGTCCGGGTCGTTCCCGGTCGAAATCCTGGCCGGGACCGTCCTCGTCACGATTGCCCTGGCCTCGGGCCTCCTCTTCGCCTTCCGCAGAAGCCTTTTCGTCCAAGACGACATCGGAGAAGACCCATGATACGCAAGCGCGCCCTCGTCCTCGCCCTGATCCTGGCCGCTCTGGCCGGAGGACTCCCTTCGGCCGCCGGCCAGAGCATGACGATGAAGAAGATCATCCGGGTCGAAGCCGGCGAAATCCAGGAAAATGTCATGACCCTGGGCGGTCATATCGTCATCGAAGGGACGGTCAAGTCCAGCGTCATCGCCGTCGGCGGCACGATCGAGGTCGCCGGGGAGGTCGGAGAGGCCGTCGTCGGCATCGGCTCGGCCGTCACCCTGAGGCCGACGGCCGTCATCAAGGGCGACGTCGTCTCGATCGGCGGCAAGCTCGTCAAGGAGGCCGGCAGCGCCGTCGAGGGCGACACGGTGGACTTCGACTTCGGCGAGGTCGGCGCGCGCCTGTTCAAGGGGGGCTTCGCCGAGGGCGTCTTCTCCATCTCGCTGATTCCGCTCCTCCTCGTCTTCAAGCTCATCGCCGTCTTCGTCTGGTTCCTGCTGGCCTTTTTCACGGCCGCCCTCTTCCCCCGCCAAATCATCTCGGCCTCCCATGAGATCCGCGCCCGCTTCTGGCCGGTGTTCTGGACGGGCCTGCTGAGCATCATCGTGTTCTCGGCCCTCGTTCTGCTGGCGGCCCTCCTCAGCCTGGCTCTGATCGGGATCCCGATCCTGTTCGCCCTGTTCGTGGCCGGGGTCATCATCAAGGTCTTCGGCCGCGTCGTCCTCTTCTACCTCATCGGCGAAAGCCTGCTCGGCGCGCTGCGGACCAAGAAGGCCTCGGTCCTGGGGGCGGCGTCGGTCGGTCTCGTCGCCGTCAGCCTGGCCGGGTTCATCCCCGTCCTGGGCTTCCTGTTCACGTTCGTCCTGAACATCATCGGCTGGGGCGTCGTCCTGCGGACGAAATTCGGCCAGATGGACGGCTGGTTCCATCACCGGAACCATCCCAAGGCGCAGACGCCGGCGCCCTAGGAAACGAAGCGGAGTCGGCCGAGCGCCCGACGGGCCGGCCGGCGCGGGATCAGCGGCCGAGGATCTCCTTCTCCTTGGCGGCGGCCATCTCCTCGATCTTCTTGGTCGCCTCGTCGATCGCTTCCTGGATCTTGTCGAACCCGTGGAACTTGTCGTCCTCGGTAATGGCCTTGTCCTTCTCGAGCTTCTCGACCGATTCGCGGCTCTCGCGCCGGATGAGGCGAAGGGCCGTCTTCTCCTCCTCGAGCATCTTGCGGATGACCTTGGCGATCTCCTGGCGTCGCTCCTGGTCCAGGGGCGGGATGGGGACCTTGAGGACCTTGCCGTCGTTGATCGGGTTCAAACCCAGGTCCGCTCCCCGGACGGCCTTGTCCAGGGCCTCGAGCAGCGACGGGTCCCAGGGCTGGACGGTGATCAGGGCGGGGTCGGGAATGCCCAGGGTCGCGACCTGGTTGATCGGCGTCGGGGCGCCGTAGTAGTCGACCTTGATGTCCTCGAAAATGCTGAGGTTGGCCCGGCCCGTCCGGAGCTTGCTCAGCTCCTTCCGGAAATGCTCCAGGGAGACCTTGAGCCTCTTGTCGGCGCTCGCCAGAATGTCCTTGACCATGCGTCCTCCCCCTCAGTAAACCCGGGTCCCGATCGGCTGACCCAGGGCCGCTTTGCGGAGATTCCCCGGGACGTGAATGTTGAAGACGAGGATGGGAATCCCGTTATCCTTGCAGAGCGAGATGGCCGTCGAATCCATGACCTTGAGGTCCTTGTTGATGACGTCCAGATAGCGGATCGTCCGGAAGCGGCGGGCCGTTCGGTCGAGCTTGGGATCGGCCGTGTAGACGCCGTCGACCTGGGTCGCCTTGAAGATGATCTCGGCCTTGATTTCGAGGGCGCGCAGGGCGGCGGCCGTATCCGTCGTGAAATAGGGGCTGCCGATCCCGGCCGAAAAGACGATGATCCGCTCTTTCTCGAGGTGGCGCAGGACCCGGCGCCGGATAAACGGCTCGGCGACGGCCCGGATCTCGAG
>JAFGBC010000134.1 GCA_016933355.1 Candidatus Aminicenantota bacterium | reverse complement strand
TACGTCTGCGGCGTCTGCGGGTATATCTACGACGAGGCGACGGAAGGGGCCCCCTGGAGGGACCTGCCCGAGGACTGGGCGTGTCCGCTCTGCGGCGTCGGCAAGTCCGATTTCGTCCTTCTCGAGGGCGGGACCAAGCCGAAGAAGGCGAGTGCGCCGGTCCCATCCGGGCACGAAACGGAGTCGCCCCGGGAGCCGGGTCCGGACACCGGCCGCTCCGCCGAGCCAGCGCTCGACGACATCCGTCGCATGGCCGAGACCGGGCACGCGCCGCTCGAGCCGATGCGGACGCTGAAGGCCGCCGGCCTCTGGGACGACATCCTGGTTTTGGGGGCGCAACTGGACCGCTTTCCCCTTAACCGCGACGAAGCCGTAGCGATGCGGACGGTCATCGGCCCTCGGGCGCGCCGTCCGCTCGTCCTCGAGATTCCTGTCTTGATCTCCCACATGTCGTTCGGCGCGCTGTCGCGCGAAGCCCAGCTCGCGTTGGCCCGGGGGAGCGCCGAGGCCGGCACGGCGCTCGGCTCGGGGGAGGGAGGCATCCTGCCCGAGGCGCTCGCGGCGGCCGGCCGCTACATCTTCGAATACGTCCCCAATAAGTACAGCGCGACCGCCGACAACCTGAAAAGGGTCGACGCGGTCGAAATCAAGATCGGACAGTCCGCCAAGCCGGGCATGGGCGGACACCTGCCCGGCTCCAAGGTGACGGCCGAGATCGCGGCCATCCGCGGCTTCCCCGAGGGGGCGGATATCATCAGCCCCTCGCGCTTCTCCGAGCTCCGGAGCGCCGGCGACTTGAAAGCGATGGTCGCCCGGCTCCGAGAGGCGTCGGAGGGCCGTCCCGTCGGCGTCAAGATCGCGGCCGGCCGGATCGAGGCCGACCTCGCCGTCGCCCTGGCCGCCGAGCCCGACTTCCTCACGGTCGACGGCCGCCCCGGCGCGACCGGCGCTTCGCCCAAGCTGGTCAAGGCCGCGACATCGCTCCCGACCGTCTACGCCCTCGCGCGGGCCAGGGCTTTTCTCGATGAGCGCAAGATCGAGGGCGTCTCCCTCATCATCACCGGAGGGCTGCGGCTGGCCCCGGACTTCGCCAAGGCGCTGGCCATGGGCGCCGACGCCGTCGCCGTCGGCACGGCGGCCCTGATCGCCTGCGGCTGCCGCCAGTTCCGGGTCTGCGACACGGGACGCTGTCCGATGGGCATCGCCACCCAGGACCCCGCCCTGCGCGCCCGGCTCGACGTGGAGAGAGCGGCCCGGGGCCTCGCCAACTTCCTGAAGGCCACGACCGAGGAGCTCAAGGATTTCGCGCGCCTGGCCGGGCGGGCCGACATCCACGCCCTGTCCGTCGACGACTTGGCCACGACGAACCCGGACATCGCCGTCTATGCCCGGATCTCCCACGCCGGGCGGCCCCTTCCGAGGAGGACGTCATGAACGCGAACGTTCCGGGCGCGATCCTGACTCTCGCCGCCGCGGCCGTCGCCCTGGGCACGGCCGTCGTCGCCGCGAGCGAAGACCGGCCGCCCCTGGCGACCGTGCCCTACGTCGACCTGGACCGCTACATGGGCAAATGGTACGAGATCGCCGCCTTTCCCCAGCGATTCCAGAAAGGCTGCCACTGTTCGACGGCGGAGTACGAGATGACCGACAAGGGCTATGTCCGGGTCGTCAACGCCTGCCGCAAGGACGGGCCCCAGGGCAAGCTCAAGGTCGCCAAGGGGAAGGCCTTCGTCGTCGAGGGGAGCGGCAGCGCCAAGCTTCGGGTCCAGTTTTTCTGGCCGTTCCGCGGCGACTACTGGATCATCGACTTGGCCGAGGATTACAGCTACGCGGTCGTCGGCGAGCAGAGCCGCCAATACCTCTGGATCCTGGCCCGGGCGCCGGTCATGGACGAGGTCCTCTACCAGGAGATCTTGGCCCGGGTCAAGGACATGGGGTTCGACATCGGCCGGCTCAAGCGAACCGACCAGAGCTGTCACACGCCTTAGCCCCCCTTTATTCCCGTCGCGCGAACCGTTAAAATAGTCTTTCCAAGCTCAGACGCAAACCGAGGAGGACAGCATGGCGGCGGTCATCATCAGCGGAAAAGACCTTTCGGCCCAGATCCGCGAAGAGCTCAAAGGACGGGTGGCCCGGCTCAAGGAGAAGGGCGTGACGCCCGGCCTGGGCGTCGTCCTGGTCGGTGAGGACCCGGCTTCGGTCTCCTACGTCACGGCCAAGGCCAAGGGTTCGGAGGAAATCGGGATGTTCGAGCAGACGATCAACCTGCCGGCCTCGACCGCGGAGGCGGAGATCCTGGCGACGGTCGACCGGCTCAACCGCGACCCAAAGTTCAACGGCATCCTGGTCCAGCTGCCGCTCCCCAAGGGGGTCAGCGCGGACAAGGTCATCGCCTTCATCTCGCCCGAGAAGGACGTGGACGGCTTTCACCCGATCAACGTCGGGAGGCTCCTGCGGGGCGAGCCCTGCCCGTTGCCCTGCACGCCCTACGGCGTCGTCGAGATGCTGACGCGGGCCGGCCACAGCCCCGAGGGCAAGCACGTCGTCGTCTGCGGCCGGAGCAACATCGTCGGCAAGCCGCTGGCCGCGCTCCTCATCCAGAAGAAGAAGGGCGCGAACGCCACGGTCACCGTCTGCCATACCGGGACCAAGGACCTGCGGAGCTTCACCCTCCAGGCCGATATCCTGGTCGCGGCCATGGGGGCGCCCAAGGCGATCACGGCCGACATGGTCCGCGAGGGCTGCGTCGTGATCGATGTCGGCGTCAACCGGGTGCCCGACCCGGCGGCGGCCAAGGGATTCCGCCTGGTCGGCGACTGCGATTTCGAGGCGATCAAAGAGAAGGCGGCCGCCATCACGCCCGTCCCGGGCGGCGTCGGACCGATGACGGTGACCATGCTCCTCAAGAACACCGTCGAGGCGGCCGAGCGGCTCGCCGGGATCTCGGGCTGAGCCGCCGAGCTCAACCGCGTTTATCGCGACCTCCTGGCGCGGTTGACGCCCGGCGAGACCGACGCCCTGCGCGAGGCGCAGCGGGCCCGGCTCCGTCCAGCGGGACGCGACCTGCAGGCTCTTGGACGGCGTCTACGGCCGCAAGGATGGAGCCGAGTTCCTGACGAGGCGGGCGGCCGACCGCGTTGATGTCGTCCGGAAGCGGACGCTCGAGCTCCTGTCCGTCCCGGACATCTTGGACATCGAATGAGCCGGACGGCGGGCGTTTGACAACCCCGGAATCGGCTGGTACCATGCCGTCCTCTTCCGTTCACAATAAGAAAAAGAATTAAGATAAGGAAAGGAGCGGGCTTGAAAAAAGTAGTCCTCGTCACGATCGTCTGTAGTGTCGTCTTCGCGGCGTCGGCCGTGCCTCAGGGGAGAGGCGCCGGCCCTGCGGCGACGGCCCTCGTCGGCCGGAGCGCCGATTTCGGGTCGCTGCCGCTCTATTTCATCGCCAACCACGGGCAGTCTTCCGACGGCGTGCTCTTCGAAGCCCGGACGTCGCGCTACACGCTGGCTTTGACGGCGCAGAGCCTGGCCTTCAGGACGGGTCGGGCGGAGACGTCCCGGGTGCGCTTCGCCGGAGCGCGTTCCGACGCGAAGGTGTCCGCCGCCGACCCGGCCGATTACCGGGTGAACTTCTTCTACGGGAGCGGGCCGGACGCGTGGATGACGGATATCCCGACTGCGACGGCTATCGTCTATGAAGGGCTTTATCCCGGGGTCGACCTCAAGGTCTACGGCGTCGAGAGGCAGGTCGAGTATGACTGGATCGTCCGGGCCGGCGCCGACCCCGCGGCGATCGCGGTCGAAATCGAGGGCGGCCGGGCGCGGATCAACGCGGACGGCGACCTCGTCGTCGCGGGCGCCTCGGACAAGCTCGTCCATCGGGCGCCGGTCGCCTTCCAGGACATCGACGGTCGCCGGGTTGCGGTCGAGGCGTCCTTTGAAAGGCGCGGCGACGCGGTCTTCGGGTTCTGCGTCGGTCCCTACGACCGGACTTGCGACCTCGTCATCGACCCCTACATCATCAGCTATTCCACTTATGTCGGGACGGGCTATAAGGACATGGCGACGGCGATCGGCATCGACGACGCGGGGGCTGTTTATATAGCCGGGTACCGCTACGAGTTCGTCGAGATCGCTTCGCCCCCCCCGGACGCCTACGACCGGAACGACAATTTCGTGACCAAGATCGCGCCGGACGGGCGGTCCCTCGTTTATACCTCCTATTTTTCCGTGGGCAAGCCCAACCGGGACTGGGTCCGTCCCGACCTCGCCGTGGATGCCGCCGGCAACGCCTACCTCGTCGGGATCACGAACTCCACCACGTTCCCGGTCAAGAACGCCTTGCGGGCCAAATACCAGGGCGGGGACAATGACGGCTTCATCGTCAAGATCGCGCCGACCGGCAAGAGCCTGGTGTTCTCCAGCTATATCGGCGGCGGGGGGCATGACGCCGTGAGCGGGGTCGCGGTCGACGCCGAGGGCGCCGTCTATCTCACCGGAGAGACGACGAGCGCCAATTTTCCGCTGGCGAAGCCCTTTCAGAAAAAGCCGGCGTCCCTGACCTATCTGGAAGCCTTCCTGATGAAGCTCGCGCCGACCGGAAAGAGCCTGGTCTTTTCCACGTTCCTGGGCGGGTCGGCCTATGATTGGGGAGAGAGTGTCGCCGTGGGCGCGGACGGAGCCGTCTATGTCACGGGCTTGACCGGAAGCGCCGACTTTCCGACGGTTTCGGCCGCGCAGGCGAGGAAGAAAGGCCGGCGGGATTTCTTCATCAGCAAATTCGCCGCGGACGGGCAGAGCCTGGCCTACTCGACCTATCTGGGCGGAACGGCCGATGACTATCCCTACGGCATCGCCGTCGACCGCGACGGGAGCGCCGTCGTCGTCGGCTATACCATGGGACGGTTTCCCGTCAAAAACGCCTTCCAGAGCGAGCGCCGCGGCCAGTCCGAGGCCGTCGTCGCCAAGCTGAGCCCGAAGGGGAACAGCCTGGTCTTTTCCAGCTACCTGGCCGGGATTGACACGGACATCGCCTATGGCGTCGCCGTCGCCGCCAATGGCGTCATCGCCGTGACCGGCATGACGGAAAGCGCCGATTTCCCGGTCAAGGGGGCCCTCCAGAAGAGCCGGAAAGGGGGAGAGGACGCCTTCCTGACCTTGATCCCGGCGACCGGCGGGAAGGTCCTGTTCTCGACGTTCCTGGGCGGACGTTACGCCGATAGCGGACACGCCGTGGTGTTCGACACGGACGGACGCATCCTCGTAACGGGCTGGACCAACAGCACGGACTTCCCGTTCAAGGACGGTTGCCTTGACGCCTTCCAAGGCGGGCGGTGGGACTCCTTCGTGACCCGCTATGAAGTGAAGTAGATCGCCTCTAAACCATTCATAAAATTTAACTTAAGAGGGGGGTGGGCCGGCGACGGCCCTCTCCCCCCCATCCCTCTTGTTTTTTTTCCGCTGAAGGCCTATAATCGCCCGCTGAGATAGAGGACAGACAGCCGGAAAGCCCGCCGCCATCCCGCCACGCCATTCCGAGACGACCATGATCGAGCCAAGCCCTCTTTTCCAGACGGGGTTCGAAGATGCAGGACGAAAACTCGCTGACGCATAAGATCAAGCAGACGGTCCTCGGGCGTCCGCGCAGCCTCAAAGACCCCTCGCTCTTCCATAAGATCGCGCTCATCCCGATCCTGGCCTGGATCGGGTTGGGGGCGGATGGGTTGTCCTCGTCCTCCTACGGACCCGAGGAAGCCTTCAAGGTCCTCGGACAACACACCTATCTCGCTCTCGCTCTGGCCGCGGCGACGGCCCTGACGGTTTTCATCATTTCGGCCGCTTATATGCGGATTATCGAGCACTTCCCGTCGGGGGGCGGCGGCTATCTTGTCGCGACCCGGACCCTGGGCGAGAAGGCGGGCGTCGTCAGCGGGGCGGCGCTCCTCGTCGACTATATGCTGACGATCACGGTCTCGATCGCCTCCTGCGGCGACGCAGTCTTCAGCTTTTTCCCGGAGTCCTTCCAGCCGTATAAGATCCCGTTCGAGATTGCCGCCATCGTCGTCCTCGTCGTCCTCAACCTGCGCGGCGTCCGCGAGTCCGTCCAGCTCCTGACCCCGATCTTCGTTGTCTTCGTCTTGACGCACGTCCTCCTCATCGGCTACGGCATCATGTCCCACGTCCCCCAAATCGGGCCCGTCGCCGGGAAAATCCAGGGGGATTTCCGGTCCGGGCTGATGACGCTGGGCGCGGGCGGCATGCTCCTCCTGTTCATGAAGGCCTTCTCGCTCGGCGGCGGCACCTACACCGGGATCGAGGCGGTTTCGAACAGCCTCCAGATCCTGCGCGAGCCGCGGGCCCTGAACGGCAAGCGGACCATGGTCTACATGGCGGTCTCCCTGGCCTTCACGGCGGCCGGGATCCTCGTCTGCTATCTCCTGATCGGCGTCCGGCCGGTCGCCGGCCGGACCCTGAACGCCGTCCTGGCCGACGGCGTCTTCGGCGGCTGGCGCTTCGGCGGCATGCTGGCCTTGGTCACGATCTTTTCCGAAGGCGCTATCCTGCTCGTCGCCGCCCAGGCCGGCTTCCTGGCCGGGCCGCGGGTCATGGCCAATATGGCCGTCGACTACTGGTTCCCGCACCGCTTCGCCTCGCTCTCGGACAGGTTCACG
>JAFGBC010000358.1 GCA_016933355.1 Candidatus Aminicenantota bacterium | reverse complement strand
TTCCAGGCCGCGCTCGCTCCCATCCTGGCCGCCGGCCTCATCCTGACCGCATGGAACGCGCGGCGGGGCGTCCTGTTTTTCGTCGGAGCGTTTCCGCTGGTCAACAGCCTGCCCTACTTTTTCGGAATCGCCGAGCCCCTGCCGTTCGCGCCGACCTCGCTCGTCCTCTTCCTGTTCGTGTTCCTGGGCTATCTGCTGGGCGGCACGGAAAAGGAACGGACGGGGGCTCTGCCCGGCCGCCTGAAGACGCCGCTCCTGGCCTGGACTCTTCTCGTCATCGTCTCGGCGACGATCACGGCCCTTCGTTACGCGGATTTCTTTCCCTTCCGCGGCCGGCGTTTCTACGAGCTGACGGTGAACGTTTACGGCGTTCGGGCCGGGGGAGCCTTGATGAGCGTCGTCCTGACGTCTCTGACCTATTTGACGGGTTTGGCCTTTTTCTGGATGCTGTCCCGAACCTTGAAAGAGCGAAGGGACGCCGCCGCGGCCGTGTTTGCTCTCGGTACGGGCGCGGGAGCCGCCTTCGTGTTCGCCTTGGCCCAGCGAATCGGACTTCCGGCGTTAGGCGCCAACCCGACGACCGTCCTTCTCGGCCTATCCAACGGGACGTTCACGGACGCCATGGCTCTGGGCGCCTTCGCCTCAGTCGCCTTTCCCCTATTCCTGGGGACCGCCCTGACGGCGAGCCCCGGGTGGAAGAAGGCCGGGGCCGTTTTCGTCGCCCTTGCGTCTTTAACCTCCGTCCTGTTCTCGGGATCGAAGGTCGCCCTGCCGGCCGTCCTCATCTCGGTCGTAGGCTTCGCCGCGCTCGGGACGGGCTTCGCCGGCCTCAGGTCCGGATCCCAAGAGGGACGGCGGCGTCGGCGGACGACGGCCGGAAAGGCCCTTCTCATCGTCGCCGTCCTCGCCGGCGGTGCGGCTGTCGCAAGCGATCCAATCTGGCGTGCTCTAAACGGCCCCAAGCTCATGGAACGGTTCCGTGACACGAAAAGGATGGTCGAGTGGCGCGTCCGGGCCCAGTGGCTTCCTGCCCTCCGCATGGCCGGCGCGTTTCCCTTGACCGGAGTCGGGATCGGCGCCTTCGTCATCGAAGCGCCCAATGTCAGCGGCCTCTACACGGCCGCCGGCCGGGATCCCGAATCGGCCGAGAATCTCGTCCTTCAGATCGTCGCCGAAACGGGTCTGGCAGGCGGACTGGCCGGTCTATGGCTCCTCTGGGCGCTGGCGGCAAGCCTGCGGTCCGGCCCGCCGGGCCGCCCGGGTCCGTCCGAAGCTCGGGCCCGCTTCCCGGCGCTCGGCGCAGGCTGCGGGCTCCTGGCGTTCGCCGTCGACGCCCAGATGCACACCTATCTTGGAAGCCCCGAAGTCCATTATCTGGCTTGGTTGTCGGTCGGCCTGCTGTTTGTCGTCTCGGATGGACCGTCCGACCTCGCCGCGGCCGGAACCGCCCGGCGCCGGTCGTCCCGGCTCCTGACCGGAGCGGCGGTCGCCGCCGTCCTGGCCTACGGCTCGCTCCATCTCTGGAATTCCGGCCGCGTCCTCTCGTTGCCGGTCCGGACGCGCGCCCTCGGCCTCGCTCGGGATTTCGGGCTCTATCCGACCGAGCGCGAGCCCGACGGAAGCCCGTTCCGTTGGACAAGGGGCTACGGCGGGATCCCGCTGATCGTCCGGAAATCCGTCGTCGTCGTGCGCCTTCGGGCGTCTCACCCCGACCTCGGCGTCCGCCCGCTGCGCGTCCGTTTCTACTGGGTCGAGGGCGTTTTCAGACGGTGCCGCCTGATCCGTGAAATTTCGATCGCGGATTCCGATTGGCGAACCGTCGAGCTTACGGCCGAGGGAAGCGTCGGCTCCGAGCGTGTTCTCTTGATCGAAACCGACCGGACCTGGAATCCGAAAAAAGCGCTGGGAGTCCCCGACCCCCGCGATCTGGGCGTCGCTCTAGGGCCGATCGAGTTCCGCGACGCCGTCGAAGCCGAGACGCCGTCGTCCCGCTGACCGCACGATCAAGCAAGGGGGCGCGCCGGCTCGAAGAAGAAGCCCTTACTTTACCGGCGTGGCCAGTCCGAGGACGACGCGCCAGCCGGTCAAGGGGGAGACGGTGAACGCGACGACCTTGTCCTGGCCCTCAAACTCGTAGCGGGTGATCCCTTCTTTCTTGTCGAGGATATCCCAGACGGACAAGGCCAGGGTCTCGCTCCTCAGGTTGACCGGCTTGGCGAGCAGCCATTTCGGGTCGCTGTGGAGGGCCGTCTCGCCCCGGTCGTTCAGGGCGTAGAACACCATGTCGGGGGGGAGCGCGATCTCGGCCGCGAGGCGCTCGCTGAGCCGGTCGAGGAAGACCGACGCGCCGATCGCGCCGACGAAGGCGCCGTCCTTCTTCAAGGGGATGGCCAGGACGGCCGCGTTCTTTCCGGTCGAACGGCTGACGACGAGGTCGCCGACGACCTCACGGCCGGAGGCCAGGCGCGCGAAGTAGGGGCGGTCCTTGACGTTCTTGTCGGTCAGCCCCAGCTCCGTCGTGAAGTAGGAGCCGTCGGGACGGATGTAGAGGATGACGGAGGGGACTTCGCCCTTCATGATCTCGACTAGAAGGGCCTTCATCCGGCTCCAGTCGCCGGAGCGCACCTCCTCCGAGACCGCCGCCGCGCGCAGCGAGCTCATGACCGAGGACAGATGGGCGTCGATCAGGGAGCGGAGGGCCGTCAGGCCCATCCGGATATCGATCGTGAGCGGCCGGGCCAAGTCGGCGGCCTGGCCTTCGTCCCCGTCGACGGGCAGGGCCGCCGAGGCCCCCATCCACGCGCAAAGGATCGCCACAAGCAGAGACGTCATTCTCATCGGACCTCCTTGTCCGGGCTCCGCGACGGAGCCCGCTCCTCCTCGTTTGCGAATCTTCAGGGGAAACAACGGCCTCTTCTTAGGCCGATCTCTTGAACTTCCCCTTGTAAGGTCATGATAGTCCCGGAGGTCGCCGCCTGTCAATTCATGCCGCTCGTCCGGAAGACGGCGGCCTAGGGCCGGACGGAAGCGTAGAGGTCGCCGCCACGGCCGTCGTAGATGACAAATGCGGGAAGGTCCCGGACGACGATCTTCCGGACCGCCTCCATGCCCAG
>JAFGBC010000133.1 GCA_016933355.1 Candidatus Aminicenantota bacterium | reverse complement strand
TTCAACCCCGACGGCCAGATCATGGTCGCGGATTGGTACGCCAAGACGCTGGGCACGGACTCCGAAGGGACCAGCCCGCCCTGGCTCTACCACAAGTACGCCGGTCACGACAACAACCGGGATGGAGATTTCCTGAACCTTGTCGAGTCGGGCTATGCCGCCCGGATCCTCTACCGGGACTGGGTCCCTCAGGCCTATCTCGACCATCATCACATGGGAAGCTACGGCGCCCGTCTTTATGTCCCGCCCTACGGCGAACCCATCCGGCCCTTCGCCGATCCTCTCATCTGGCGGGAGCACAGCTGGTACGGGTCCCATATCGCCTACCGTCTCGAAGAAGCGGGGAAAGCCGGGGTCCTCAACGCCGCCCAGTTCCCGGGCTGGGGCCATTTCGGCTGGCACTGGATCGCCCCCTTTCATAATATCGCCGGGATGCTGACCGAATCGGCCGACGCGAGCCTCGCCACCCCCCTCTACATTCATCCCGAGCAGCTGCGCGGAGGCGCCCGGCAGTTCCCCGAGTACGCGGCGCAATCGACGTTCCCGAATCCGTGGCCGGGCGGCTGGTGGAGGCTTCGCGACATCGTCGAGCAGCAGAAGGTCGCGGCCTGGGCGCTCCTCGACGTCGCCGCCCGGAACAGGGAGACCGTGCTCTGGAATGCTTACCTGAAGGCCAAGAGGCAGACGGAACGCGGCGCCCAGGGCAAGCCCGTCGCCTATGTCGTCCCGGCCGTCCAGCACGACCCTCTGACGGCCGTCAAGATGATCAACACCCTGCGGCTGTCGGGGGTTGAGATCCGGCAGGCCGCCGACGACTTCGTCGCGGCGGGGTTCCTCTTTCCGAAGGGCTCTTTCCTCGTCTCCTTGGCGCAGCCCAAGATGGGGCTCATCAGGAACCTGTTGGGACGGACCCTCTACGCGGACACGGAATGGACGCGGGACAGAGACGGCTCTCCCCTCAGGCCCTACGACACGGCGACGCACACCATGGCCGAATTCATGGGTGTCCGGGTCGTCCCGGTCCACGAGACGGCGGACGGGATTTTCCGGACCCTGACCGAGGACGTCCCCTTGAAGGGGAGGGTCGGCGAAGCGGCCGCCGGCTTCGCGCTCGACGGCCGATGGAACGCGAGCTTCAAAGCCGTGAACTTATTGATCGACAAGGGGATCGCGGTCCGTAGGGCGGACGAGCCGGACGCGTCATTGAACCTGCGGGCCGGGGATTTCATCGTTCTCGGCGGCCCGCGTCCGGTTCTCGAGGAGGCGGCGGCGCGGACCGGCGTCGATTTCAGGGCGCTAGCCGCCGCGCCCGCGGAGGGCGGCCATGCCGTCGAGAGGATGCGCGCCGCCGTCTACCAGCGCTACGGGGGCGGCAACATCGACGAGGGCTGGACTCGCTTGCTCCTGGAGCAATTTGCCTTCCCCTACGCGACCGCTAGGGACCCGGAGATCAAGCGCGGCGGCTTGAACGCCAGATATGATGTCCTCATCCTGCCCCACGACGCGACGGGAGTCCTGACCGGCGAGAGGCCGGAGTCCCGGGGGGGCTCGCCGCCGTCCTATCCGCCCGAGTACAGGAGCGGTCTCGGGAAAGAGGGCGTCGAAGCCATCAAGACGTTCGTGGAGAGGGGAGGGACGGTGATCGCGCTGGGCGGGGCTTCGAGGTTCGCGATCGAGAAGCTCGGCCTGGACGTCAGGGACGTCACGGAGGGGGCGGACCCGAAGGCGTTCTTCTGCCCCGGATCGACCCTCCGGGTCGCGTTTGACGCCGTCCATCCGCTCGGCTACGGTATGCCGGAGGAGGGGCTCGTCCTCCTCTGGTCCGGTCCGGCATTCGAAATCCTGCCCGGCCCGCACAACGAGCGGTACGAGGCGGTCGTCCGCTATGCCGGCCGGGACCTTCTCCAGAGCGGTTGGCTCATCGGAGAAAAGCGACTCTCCGGCAAGGCGGCCATGATCTCGGCCGGGCTCGGCCGCGGGCGCGTCATTCTCTTCGGATTCCGCGTCCAGCACCGCTGCCAGACGCACGGGACGTTCAAGCTCCTCTTCAACGCTCTTCTCCGATGACAGGGAGGGCTTGACACCCCCCCGGCGCCGGCCTTATGTTTCCTTAGTCCAGGGAGGAGGACACAAATGAGAAGACTGCCCATCGGAAGGGGAGCTCGGATCGTCGCATGGCTCGGGACCGTCGCTTTCCTGGCGGCGGGCTGCAGCAGCCCCGAATCCACCGTGCCGACCTATGAGACGAAGACGTTCACGTCGACGACGGTCGACGGCCACTCTCACACCGTCACGCTCAGCCGGTCGGACATCCAGGCGCTGCCGGAGGCGGGCCTGACCGTGACCACCTCGAGCGTCAACAACCACACCCACACGCTTTCGTTGACCAAGGCCCAGTGCGGATCCGTCAACAACTCGATTCAGGTCGTGGTCGAGACATCGACCGCCAACAACCATTCCCACAGCTTCTCCATCGCCAACTGGTGGTGGTAGCCGGTCGGAGCCCGCGTCGCGCGGGCGGGACCGTCCTCAGAGGATGAAGACGCGGCGGCCGCGGACCTCGATCCGTCCCTCGAAATAGAGGCGGACGGCCTCGGGGTAGATCTTGTGCTCCTGCTCCAGGATACGGGCGCTCAGCGTGTCTGCGCTGTCGTCCTGGAGGACGGGCACCACGGCCTGAAGGATGATCGGCCCCATGTCGACCTCCTCGGCCACGAAGTGGACGGTCGCGCCCGAATAGCGCACGCCCCAGTCGACGGCCTTCTGCTGGACATGGAGGCCGGGGAAGGCGGGTAGGAGCGCCGGGTGGATGTTCAGCAGGCGGTGGACAAAGGCCCGGCAGAGGAGAGGGGTCACGATCTTCATGTAGCCGGCCAGGCAGATGAGGTCGACGTCCCGCTTCCGGACTTCGGCCAGCAGGGCGGCGTCGTAATCGTCGCGGCTCGCGTAATCTTTGGGGTTGAGCCAGAGGGCTTCCAGCCCGCGCTCCCGGGCGGCGGCCAGTCCGGGCGCCGTTTCGACGTTGCTGAGGACGAGGACGATCTCGGCGTCGACCTCCCCGCGGCCGACGGCGTCGTGAATGGCCAGGAAGTTCGAGCCACGCCCCGACAGGACGACGGCGATCCGGCCCCGCTTCTTCGGGCTGCGAAAGACGATGTCGTTCATGGCTTCCCCCTTGGGCGGCGGTCTCAGAATTCCAGCGCGATGCCCAGCTTGACCGAGACGCCGCCGATGTCGATCCTGGCCTTGCCGACGTTGCGGTAGATGTCCCCTTGCGGCGGCTGGGCCAGGATTTCGTAGCGCCTCCGCCAGTGTTCGATCTTGGCGTCGTATTCGTCGAACGCGTACAGAGCGCCCGGCGTGCCGTCCTTAGCCTTGCCCTCGAAATCCGTCAGCTCTCCTCGGCGACCGCCGAACTCGACCAGGAACGAGAGCTTGTCGTCGGCGTCGAAGCGGAGCCCGACGCCGGCCGCGTAAAGCGTTCCGTTCGCCCTGGCGGACTGGGAGAAGGGGTAGGCGAACTTGGGATTCGTCGGGAGCTTGTTGGCTTCGCGCTCGGCGAACTTCGCCCAGGCCAGGCCGCCTCCCGCCTTGACGTAAGCGGTGAACTTCCCGCCCAGGGGGAGGAGCCCGTGGGCCGACAGGAGCACGGGATAGGCGCTGGCCGTCATGGTATGGGCGTAGGTGAACGTGCCGAGCGGCCTGTCGACGGTCAGAAACGCGTCCTTCTCGGACACGCTCGCGTTGAGGACGCCGGCCCCGAAGCCGAGGCCGAAGTGGCGGCCGAAGCCCAGGATCATCTCGACGTCGAAGTCGTACCCGAGCCGGAGCTCTCCGACCTTGTCATCCACGAGCGTCATGTTCTTGCTGTCCTCGACGGTCTTGACGTGCCAAGCCTCCCATTCCCTGAGGACCGTGTTGGGTTCGTCGAGGGCCAGGCGGGCGGCGCCGCCGGCCACCCGCAGTCGGAGGTCGACGCCGGCGAAGACGGCCGGAGCGGTGGTCGTCAGGAGGACGACGGCGGCGGCCACCCACGGCTTACGCATGGATCTTGAAGAGGTCGGGGATCGCGTTCTTCCAGGCCCGATGGGCCTCGCGGACCGTGACGTCGACGAGCTTGAATCCCGCTCGGCCGACGACGATCGACTGGCCGTAGACCTTGCCGATCGCGGCCGCCCGCGCCTTCCGGTCGCGGGCGAGCTGGAGGAGGCGGTCGAGGGCCGACGGTCGGACCGAGACGAGGATGCGGGAGGCGCTCTCGCCGAAGAGGAGCGCGTCGGGACGAAGTTCGCTCTCGAGTTCGACGACGCAGCCGAGGTCTTTGAGGCCGTGAAAGCAGGACTCAGCCAGAGCGACGGCGAGCCCGCCTTCGGACAGGTCGTGGGCGGACCGGAGGAGGCCGAGGCCGACGGCCTCGAGGCAGAGCTCTTGAACCCTCTTCTCGAGGGCGAGGTCGAGCCCGGGGGCGGGACCGTCTTCCCGGCCGTGGATCGACCTGAGGTATTCGGACCCCCCGAGCTCGTCCTTCGTCTCGCCCAGGAGGACAACGATGTCACCGGCGGCTTTGAACCCGGGGCGGACCGCTTGGGCGACGTCCTCGATGAGGCCGACGACCCCGACGACCGGCGTGGGATTGATCGAGGCGCCCTCGGTGTCGTTGTAGAAGCTGACGTTCCCTCCCGTCACCGGCACGGCGAAAACCTTGCACGCCTCGGCCATGCCCTCGATGACGGCTTCGAACTGGCCCATGACCTCGGGCTTCTCGGGGTTGCCGAAGTTGAGGCAGTTGGTGATCCCGATCGGCCGCGCCCCGACGCAGGCCAGATTGCGGCAGGCCTCGGCGACGGCGGCGGCTCCGCCCGTCCGGGGATCGAGCCGGACGTGGAGGGAATTGCCGTCCAGCGAGGCGGCCAGCGCTCGGCGGCTCCCTTTGATTCGGACGACGGCCGCGTCGGCGCCCGGCAGGAAAACCGTGTTGGTCTGGACCATGTGGTCGTACTGGCCGAAGATCCATTCCTTGTCGGCGATCGTCGGCGAGGCGAGGAGCTTGAGGAACGCCTTCGTGTAGTTATCGGGCGGGGGGATCGGCGCGCCCTTTCCGGCCGGCTTGGCCGGCCTGGGCTTGGCGACCGGACGCCGAAGGGCCGGGCAGAGGTTGACGATGGCTTCGACCGGCAGGTCGATGACCTCCTCGCCGTGGAAGCGGACCCTGAGCCGTCCGCCTTCGACGACCCGGCCGACGACGACGGCGTCCAGGTCCCATTCGGCGAAGATGGCCTGGACTTCGGCGACTCGTCCGGGCCGGGCGACCATGAGCATCCGCTCCTGGGATTCGGAGAGCATGATCTCGTAGGGCGTCATGCCGGCCTCGCGCTGGGGGACGAGGTCGAGGTCGATGTCCATGCCCAGGCCGCTCTTGGCGGCGATCTCCGAGGTCGAGCAGGCCAGGCCGGCCGCGCCCATGTCCTGGATGCCGACGATCAGGCCGCGGCCCATGGCCTCCAGGCAGGCCTCGAGGAGAAGCTTCTCCTTGAAGGGATCGCCGACCTGGACGTTGGGGCGCTTGTGCTCGGTCTCGGTGCCGAACTCGGCCGAGGCCATGGTCGCGCCGTGGATGCCGTCTCGCCCCGTCTTGGCCCCGACGTAGAGGACGGCGTTCCCGGCGCCCTCGGCCCTGGCGTAGAAGATCTTGTCCTTGCGGACGAGGCCGAGGCAGAAGACGTTGACCAGGGGGTTCTGGGCGTAGCCGGCGTCGAACGACGTCTCGCCGCCCACGGTCGGGACGCCGAAGGAGTTCCCGTAGCCGGCGATCCCCGAGACGACGCCTTCCATGATCGCCCGGTTGCGGGGCTGGTCGGGCGGACCGAAGCGGAGCGAGTCCATGACGGCGATCGGCCGCGCGCCCATGGTGAAGATGTCGCGCAGGATGCCGCCGACCCCGGTCGCCGCGCCCTGGTAGGGCTCGATGAACGAGGGGTGGTTGTGGGACTCGATCTTGAAGACGACGGCCAGGCCGTCGCCGATGTCGAGGATGCCGGCGTTTTCGCCCGGCCCCTGGATGACGGCGGGCCCTTTGGTCGGGAGCTTCTTGAGGTGGACGCGCGAGCTCTTGTAGCCGCAGTGCTCGGACCACATGACCGAGAAGAGGCCGAGCTCGGTCGGGTTCGGCGCGCGGCCGACGAGCTTGACGATGAGCTTGTATTCGTCGCGCGTCAGGTTGTGATCCTTGAGGATGCGGTCGTCGATCATGGCGGTCCTGTCCGGGGCGCTCAAGGGACGCGGCCTCCGATGAGGGACTCGAGGATGAGCCGGCCGTCCGTCCCGCCCAGCAGGTCCTCGACGGCCCGCTCGGGGTGGGGCATCAGGCCCATGACGTTGCCCGCCGCGTTGACCAGCCCGGCGATCGAGCGCAGCGAGCCGTTGACGTTGGACTCCTCGGACAGGCGGCCCTGATCGTCGCAGTAGCGGAGGACGACCCGGCCGTTGCTCTCGACCTCGTCCAGGACGTCGGGCGGCGCGTAATAGTTCCCGTCGAAATGGGCGATCGGAAGGCGCAGGACCTGGCCTTTGCGCGCGAGGCGGGTGAAGGCCGTCTTCTCGCTTTCGACACGGACGGTCACGAACCGGCAGAGGAATTTGAGGTTCTTGTTGCGGAGCATGGCCCCGGGCAGGAGCCCCATCTCGAGCAGGACCTGGAAGCCGTTGCAGATGCCGAGGACCAGGCCGCCGCGGGCGGCGTGCTCGCCGACCTCGCGCATCAGCGGCGAGAAGCGGGCGATGGCGCCCGACCGGAGGTAGTCGCCGTGGGCGAAGCCCCCGGGCAGGACGACGCAGTCGACGCCCTTGAGGTCGTGATCTTTGTGCCAGAGATATACGGCTTCCCGGCCCAATATATCGCCCAGGGCATGGAGCGTATCGGCGTCGCAGTTCGACCCGGGGAAGACGACGACGCCGAACTTCATGCCAGGATGTCCCAGACGAACGTCTCGATGATCGGGTTGGCCAGCACCTTGGAGGCGATTTCGGGGACGAGGCGGCGGGCTTCGTCTTCGCTGACGCCCTCGAGATCGAGCTCGAAGACCTTGCCCTGGCGGACGTCGCGGACGAACCCGTAGCCAAGGGTCAGAAGGGCGTTCTTGACGGTCTGGCCCTGGGGGTCGAGGACGCTGTCTTTGAAGGAGACGAGGATTCTGACTTTCATCGGAGCACCTTCTTGAAGATGGCGTCGACTTTCCCCAAGTAGGGGGCGAGCGAGAAGCAGGCCCGGAGCTCGGCCTCCGAGAGGCGGGCCCGGACCTTGGGGTCGGCGGCGATGAGCTCGCGGAAGTCGAGCCCCTCCTCCCAGGCCTTGAGGGTCGAGGCCTGGACGACGGCGTAAGCGTCCTCGCGGGTCATCCCCTTGCGTGTCAGGGCGAGCAGGACGGCCTGGGAGAAGACGAGGCCGCGGGTCGCGTCGATGTTGGCCCGCATCCGGACGGGATGGACGCGCCAGTGGCGGATGACGTCGGTTGTCTCGGCCAGGATGTAATCGGTCAGGATGAACGAATCGGGCAGGACGACCCGCTCGGCCGAGGAGTGGGAGATGTCCCGCTCGTGCCAGAGGGGGATGTTCTCGAGCCCGGCTTGGAGGTTGGAGCGGACGATCCGGGCCAGGCCCGAGATCCGCTCGCAGCGGACCGGGTTCTTCTTGTGGGGCATCGAGGACGAGCCCTTCTGGCCCTTGGTGAAGGGCTCCTCGAGCTCGAGGACCTCGGTCCGCTGGAGATGGCGGACCTCGAGGGCGAACTTCTCGAGCGAGGAGGCGACGAGGGCTAAGACGGCCAGGACCTCGGCGTGGCGGTCGCGTTGGAGGACCTGGGTCGAGACCTTGGCGGGCCGCAGGCCCAGCCGGCGCAGGGCGATCGTCTCGACGCGGGGGTCGAGGTGGATATAGGTCCCGACCGAGCCCGAGATGCGGCCGACATTGATGACGTCCAGGGCGCGGTCGACGCGGTCGATATGGCGGCCGACCTCTTCGAACCAGACGAGGAGCTTGAACCCGAAGCTGACCGGCTCGGCGTGGACGCCGTGGGTTCGGCCGATCGTCGGCGTCATCTTGTGCTTGAGGGCTTGGACCCTGATGACCTTGCGGAGGCCGACCAGGTCGCGGCGGACCTTGGTCAGGGACTCTTTAATAAGGAGGGAGAGGGCCGTGTCCACGACGTCGTAGGACGTCAGCCCGAGGTGGATGAAGCGGGAGTCGGGGCCGACCTTCTCGGCGACCGAGGTCAGGAAAGCGATGATGTCGTGCTTGACGACGCGCTCGATGGCGTCGATGCGGGCGACGTCGAAGCCGGCCCGGGCCTTGATGCGACGGAGGGACGCGGCCGGGATCTTGCTCAGCTTGGCCCAGGCCTCGCAGACGGCGATCTCGACGTCGAGCCATTTCCGGTAGCGATTGGCCTCGGTCCAGACGGCGCCCATTTCGGGACGGGTGTAGCGTTCGATCATCGGCGAATCCTTCGAGCCTTTCCTCGAGAGAGTCCAAATCATAGCAAGGCCCCCGTCCCAAGTCAATTTCCGAGGCCCCGGGGACACACGACTTAATTCTACAATCGCAGTTCTTTATCCAGGTGCGAATGACTAAGCCGGGCGAAATATCGTTGACTCCCCATATCCTTATCGCCCGGCTGGTGCTCGGGGAGCAGCAAGGATTATGCAAAGTGTTTTTTTGCCCCCGTAGCAAGTCGTGTGTCGCCGGAATTATTTCAAAGGAAAAGCTATAATGATTGTCTAAACCGATGGAAGGCGCGATGGATGGAACCCAGGATGAGACGCTTGTCGTCAGGGCCCGGGCGGGCGAGACGGATGCCTTCGCCGAGCTGGCCCGGCTCCACCGGGAAAGGGTTTACGCCGTCGTCTTCGGCCTGGTTCGCAACCACGCCGACGCCGACGACCTGGCCCAGGAAACGTTTATGGCGGCCTACCGGGCGATCGGCCGCTTCCGCGGCGGGTCGAGCTTCTCCACCTGGCTCTACCGCATCGCGGTCAACCTGACCATGAACCACCTGAAGAAGAGGAAAAGGGAGAAGGGGAGGAGCGAGCTTCTCGAGAATACCCCGCCCTCCGCCGAAGCCCGGGCGGCCGCGTCGCCCGAGGTACGCGCCCAGACCGACGAGATCTCGGGAAAGATCGCCGCGGCCCTGGCCGAGATTCCCATCCCCTTCCAAGCGGCCTTCCAGCTCGTCGTCAACCAGGGCCTGAGCCACGCCCGGGCGGCCGAGGTCTTGGGCTGCTCCGAGAGTACCGTGTCCTGGCGGATGCATAAGGCCCGCAAGCTCCTCCAGGCCCGGCTCGCGCCGTTCCTGAGCGAGGTGAGGCCATGAGATGCGAGAAATTCCGACGGATGCTGTCCGACGACATGGGCGGAGCCTTGGCGCCCCGCTCGAAGGACTCTCTGTCGCGGCACCTTTCGTCCTGCCCGTCCTGCCGCGCGTATTGCGAGAGTCTCCTCAAGCTCCAGTCCGGAGCGCAGGGCCTTAACCGCGGCGCAGAGCGACCGGATTCCTACTGGCGCGACTTCGGCGCGCGCCTCGAAGCGCGCCTCGTCGCGGAACGCTCGGGCGCTCCCGTCCGCGCGCCGCGCGCCTCACGCCGGATCTGGATTTGGAGCGGCGCCGGACTGGCCGCGGCGGCCGCGGCCGCCGCCGCCTTCGTTTTGATCCGACCCGAAGGAGCGCCGCCCGGGCCGTTCGT
>JAFGBC010000132.1 GCA_016933355.1 Candidatus Aminicenantota bacterium | reverse complement strand
TTGATGTACAGGGCGTCCCGCTCCTGACCGATGAAGGCCGTCGGCTCGAACCAGGTCTCGTAGCTGCCCCGGTCGATCTTCTTCTGAATCTCTTGGGTGATCTGGGCCCAAGGATTAAACGGCTCTTTCGATTCCATCCTGACGCTTTTGATATCCACAGATTTTTCCACAGCTGTGGAAAACCTTCGGGGTTGCTGCCGGCCCGAAAAGGCTCGCTCATAATAGCATTTCGGGATTCCAAATACAAGGCTTATTTGGGGCTTGCCGTCCTCTGCGGCGAAAGCGTTTGCCAGACCCGAAGTTTTATGGTATAAGAAGGGCCTTTAGAGAGAAAGCCCATGCCAAAAGTGTGTGAAATCTGCGGAAAGGGCCCGATGTTCGGGCAGAGCGTCAGTCACTCGCACAAGGCGACCAAGAAAAAATGGAAGCCGAACCTGCAGCACGTCAAGGCTCAAACAGCAGCGGGCGCAAAGCGCGTCTGGGTCTGCGCCAAGTGCCTGCGCGCCGGCAAGGTCGCGAAGGCCCGCTGATCCCGTCACGGCCGCTCAACGCTGCCGACGTCCTTGAGGGCGGCGACCCGCTTCGCCAGGCCCTCGAGCTGCTCGATGTCCCGGACCTCGAGCTCGATGCGCATGACGCCCCGGCCGGCCGCGCAGGCCTCGACCTCGGCCCGGACGATGTTGCCCCCCGCTTCGGAGATGGCCGCCGCGACCCTGGCTAGGACGCCGGGCTCGTCGGCGACCCCGATCTGAAGCTTGGTCCGAAACGTTCGCGTCAGGCCCGGATCCCAAGCCACGTCGACGACGCGCTGTCCATCCAGCAGATCCTTGGCGACGTAGGGACAGCGTTGCGCGTGGACCGAGATGCCCTTGCCGGCCGTCAGGTAGCCGATGACGGGCTCGCCCTTGATCGGCCCGCAGCAGCGGGCTAGGCGCAGGGCGGGCTCGGACGCGTCCTTGATGACGATGTTCCGCTGGGGGCGGGGCGCGACGCGCGTCACGACCTTTCGCAGGAATCCCTCTTTGCGGACCTCGCCGCCGTCCGCGCGCAGGCTTTCGAGAAGAGGGCGGGCCAAGAGCTTGCCGGTTCCGAGGAAGACATGGACGTCTTCAAGAGAGCGCGGCCGGAGCCCGCTCGTTTCCTCGACCTTGGCCAGCAGGCGGGCCTCCTCGACGAACGCGGCCGGAAGCCCGAGCCGGCCGGCCTCCCGCTCCCAGAGACGCTTGCCGAGGGCGGCCGAGCGGCTTCGCTCCCGGACGCTCAAGTAGCGCTTGATCTGATGCCGGGCGTCGGCGGTCGCGACCTGGCTCAGCCAGGCGCGGGTCGGCGACCGCTTCGGGTCGGTGGCGATCTCGACGATGTCCCCCGTCTTGACCCGCGTCTTGAGCGGCGCGAGCTGGCCGTTGACGCGGCAACCGGCGGCGCTCAGCCCGATCTCGGAATGGACCTTGAACGCGAAGTCCAGGGCCGTCGCCCCCCGGGGCAGGCTGATGACCCGGCCCTTGGGCGTGAAGACGTAGATCTCCTCGGGCGCAAGGTCGACCTTGAGGCTCCGCAGGAATTCGCGCGGGCTCTTTTGCTCTTTGTAAAACTCGACCATTCGACGCAGCCAGAGCAGGCGCTTGTCCTCCCGGTCGACCTGCCCCCGGTCTTTGTATTTCCAGTGGGCGGCGATCCCGCTCTCGGCCAGCTCGTGCATGGTCTCGGTCCGGACCTGGACTTCGTAAGTCTGGCCGTCTTCGGTCAGGATCGTGGTGTGCAGCGCTTGGTACAAGTTCGGCTTGGGCATAGCGACGTAGTCGCGGAAGCGGTGCGGGAGGTGGGACCAGGCCTGGTGGATGAGGCCGAGCGCGGCGTAGCAGTTCTTGACGCTGTCGGTGATGATGCGCAGGGCGAGCAGGTCGTAGACCTGGTTGAACTCGATCCCCTGGCGCCGCATCTTCTGGTAGATGCTGTAGGGACGCTTGATCCGGGCTTCCACCCGGCCCGGGATCGCGTTCTCCTTGAGGATCGCGGCCAGGCGCTTCTCGAGACGCTTGAGGTCGCGCTCGGCGCGCTTCCGGATCGGTTCGACCAAGCTCACGACCCGGGCGAAGTCTTCGGGGGCGACATAGCGGAACGAGAGGTCCTCGAGCTCGGCCCGGATCCGGCCCATGCCCAGCCGGTTCGCGATCGGGGCGTAGATGTCGAGCGTTTCTTGCGCGATCTGGGTCCGTTTGGCCGCCTCCAGATGCTCGAGGGTCTGGAGGTTGTGGAGGCGGTCGGCGAGCTTGATGAAGATGACCCGGAGGTCGTCGGTCATGGCCAGGATGATCTTGCGGATCGTCTCGGCCTGGCGCGCCTCGGGCGGTGCGCCCTGGACGCGGCCGATCTTCGTGACGCCCTCGACCAGGCCGGCCACCTCCTTCCCGAAGGCCGCCCGGAGCTCGGCCGCCGTGACGTCGGTATCTTCCAGCGCGTCGTGGAGGAGGGCCGCGACCAGGGCCGTCCGGTCCAGGCCCATGTCGGCCAGGAGGTTGGCCACCTCGAGCGGATGGCTGAGATAGGGCTCGCCCGAGCGGCGGACCTGGCCCTTGTGGGCCCGGGCGGCGAAGATGTAGGCCTTCTGGAGGACGAGGACATCCTTCTCCCCCAGCCTCGGGGAGACCTTGTCGAGGATGTCGTCGATCCTGATCATGGCGTCCGGCCGCCCCACGGCCGGCTATCGGGCGCGTCCCGGGCGGCCGTCGTTCTCCCGCGCCAGAATCCAGCGCACGGCGTCCAGGACGTCGGCGGCGACGAAGGCCGGCCGGACGGGTCGCGCCTGGAACGCCCGGAGCGAGCGAGCGCCGTATCCGGTCAGGACCAGGACGGGCGTCGCCCCGAAGGCGCGGCCGAACTCGATATCCTCGACCTTGTCGCCGATCATGTAGGAGGCCTCGAGGTCCAGGTTGAAATCGCGCGCGGCCTGAAGGGCCATCCCCGGCCGCGGCTTTCGGCATGCGCACGCCTTGCGGAAGACGGCGTGCGCGGACGCTTCGTAGTGGGGGCAGTAGTACCATCCGTCGACCCGGGCGTTCTCCGCGCGCAACGCGTCCCCCATGCGGGCGTGGATTTCCCAGAGCTCCCGCTCCGTGAGGAGGCCGCGTCCGATCCCCGACTGATTGGTGACAACGAGGGTCAACAGGCCGGCCCGGTTGAGCCGCCGCACCGCTTCGACGCCCCGGGGATAGATCTCGACCTGCCCGTAATCATGGGGATAGCCGACGTCGACGTTCAGGGTGCCGTCCCGGTCCAGAAAAACGGCCCGACGCTTTTTCATAGGAAGCGGGCGCAGGCTTCGACGACGTCGTCCACGCCGACCGCGGACATGCAGCGGTGGTCGTAAGGACAGCCGCGGTAGAGGCAGGGCCAGCAGGCGGCGTCCTTTTTAATGACCGCCGAGGGCGGCTGGACGGGACCCGTCCGCCGCGGGTCGGTCGGGCCGAAGACGCCGACGACCGGGACGCCCAGGGCGTTGGCCATGTGCATCGGCCCGGAATCGTTGGTCAGGACGAGCGCGGCCCGCCCGAGCAGCCCGAGCAGCTCGCGGAGCGTCGGCCGGCCGGTCAGGACATGCGGGCGCTTTCTCATGGCCGCCGCGACTTTCTCGGCGAGGGCCGTTTCGCCCGGCGAGCCGACGAGAAGGATCTCGGCCTTGTGGCGCGAACGAAGCCGGTCGGCCGTCGCGGCGAACCGCTCGGCGAACCAGCGCTTGGCGGGGCCGTAGGACGCGCCCGGGTCGACGACGACCAGGGGCCGCCCGGAGGGAACGCCGATGTCGCGCAGCCGCCGCTGCGCCGCCCGCGTCTCGGCCGGCGCCAGCGTCAGATCGATCTTGGGCGGCCGCGGCTTGAGCCCCAGGCCCGAGATGAGGCCGAGGTATTCCTGGACTTGGTGGACGACCGGCCCGGCCGCCGGCCGCCGGATTCGTTTGGTCAAGAGCGGACCCCGGCCGTCGGCGGCGTAGCCCCAACGCTCGGGAATCTTGGCGAGCGTGAACAGGAGCGCCGAGGCGAAGGAGTTCGTCAGCAGCAGCCCGGCGTCGAACCCGCAGGCCCGAAGCTCCCGCCCGGCCCGCCGCAGAGTCTTAATGCCGGCCCCGTCGGGCAGGGCGAGCGACCCGGCAATTCCGTCGCCGGCCGGGAAGAGATCGCGGACCCAGCCTCGGGACGCCACCCAAACCTCCGCGCCGGGAAAGTTGTCGCGCAGGCTGGCGATGGCCGGAAGGGCCAGGATGGAGTCTCCGACCCAGTTCGGGGCGCGGACGAGGATCTTCATCGGACTCATTTTAGTCTCACGTTCCGCCGCTTGTCAAAAGAAGGGCCGGCCGCGCGGTTAGGGCTTCTTGGGGGCGCCGCTCTTCTTGGGCTCCTTCGCTTCGGATGCGGCCGGGCTTTCGGTTGTCTTGCCGGCCGGAGGCTTTTCCGCCCCCCCCGACGTCTTCTTGGCGTAGTCGGTGACGTACCAGCCGCTTCCTTTGAAGTGGATGGCCGGCGCGGACGGGAGCTTGCGGAGCGGGCCCGCGCACTTGGGGCATTTCTTGAGCGGCGCGGCGCCGGCTTTCTGAACAGCCTCGAAGGTATGGCCGCATCGGGCGCATTCGTATTCGTAGAGAGGCATGGCGGTCCTTTCGAAGCGGGTATTATAGCATACGTCCGCCCCCCGGCAATCCTCTCATCGCTTGTCTTCTGATAAAAGAGATCGGGCGCGGCGGTCAGCGGAAGACGATCGCTTCGAAGACGTAGATCTCGGCGCCGGTCTGCCAGGCCGTTTCGGGCAATCCCGCCTTGAGGCAGGCCTGGCGGAGGAACCTGTCCCGATTCCAGCCCTGCTCGACGGGAACCTGGGGCAGGAGGAGGCCGCGCCGGCCGCCTTGGGCGATGATGAGGCCGTGCGTCCCGACCCGGACCTCCTTGGGGTTTTGGATCCGGCGGGCCGGGGTCAGCACCGAGAGTTCGTATTCGAGCTCGCCCAGCTCGCTCTCGTCGACCGGCGGGAAGCGGGGGTCTTCGGTCGCGGCCGCGGCGGCGGCCCGGACGACGGCCGTGGCGAGCGGCAGCACGGGCTCGGCGAAGCCGATGCAGCCGCGCAGCCGGCCCCGCTTCTTGATCGTCACGAAGGCGCCGCGGGCGGCGGTCAGGTTCGGCGCGTCGGCTCCGACGTCGGCGTCCGGCGCCCGGCCCGTTCGAACCGACGTTTCGACGGCGGTCCGCGCCAGCCGGAGGAGGCCTTTTTTCTCCTCGTCGGACAGCGCGACGTCCGGCGCCCGCTCGGCCGCGAGGACGGCCGCGGCGAGATAGCCGACGACGCCGTCGGTCGGCGCGCCCGCGTCCGAGGAGTCGGCGTAATGGAGTAGCCGGACTTCAGAGGCGCCCGCTTTTCGGGCGGCGAGAAGGACGGCGGCGACGGCCGTCCCGCCGCAGAGGATATTCGCTCCCTCGGCGAGCTTCCGGATGAGCTCGTCCGCCCGAAAGTCGCGGATGAGGGCGGCCGTTTCCGCGTCGACGCGGTTGGCGGCGGCTTTGGGCAGGTAATGGGACATGTCCGTCGAGCAGACGGCCAGGATTCCGGGCCGGGACAAGAACCCGGCCAGGTCGTTCGCCAGCGCCCGCACGCCCCGTTCGTCGAGGCCGCCCAAGACGACGGGCACGATCTTCGCGCCGGGGAGGACGGTCTGGATGAAGGGGACCTGGACTTCGACGGCATGCTCCTCGGCGAAGGCTTCGGGGATTTCGCGGAAGCCGGTCGCCCGGAGGACCTCCGCGGCCAGCGCTTCGTCCACGGCGGCCGTGCCGAGCGGTGTCGCGAACCCGCCCCGCGGCCAGACCGCGCCGCCGCGGAATCCGTAGCGATGCGAAGGGGCGAGGATGATGACGCTCCGCACTCCGCTCCCCCGGACGAGCTTGTAGCCGAAGGCCGCGGTCGGTCCGGAGTAGACATAGCCCGCGTGGGGGACGATGATCGCCGGGATCCGCGCGGCCGGAGGCGGACCGACGTCGGCCGCGTCCAGAAAGCGTTGGATCTGCGCCGCGAGCCGCCCGCCGTCGGCGTCGTAGAATTGCCCGGCGAAGACGGGCGCCCGGAGGTCCTGCCCTCCCGCGACGGCAAAGGCCGCGAGAGCGAACCCGACGCCGAGGATCATTTTCTTCATGGTAGCCTCGATCTCACTTCCCGTCCTTCTTCAATATACAGAATCCGGAAGAACCGATCAATTCCCGTGCATGCCGATTTTTACGGGACGCGAGACGGCTGGCTGGGGTGGGCAGGCGGGAGCGTTCGTTGAAGGGCGAGGGATCGTCGATGAAGAAGGCCGTATGAGAGGAGGAGCGGGCACGGGCCTATCGAAGCCCCAAGGCTTCGATAGGGAGCGGAGCCTCGAATCGAGCGAAGATTTCCTCGCCGGGGAAAGCGAGCGTGCCTTCGAGTCGACTCTCTTGAGCCCCGCCGAGAGGCGCAAGCGGTGAGGATGTTGACTTTTTTTCCCGTTTCGAAGAGAATGGGGCCGGAAGGTTCGCATGAAAGGGTTCGTTAAAGGCGTATTCACGCTCCTGCTCGTCTCCTTCGCTTTCGTCCTCGGTTTCCACCTCGGCAAAGAGAAGGTCAAGGACAAGATCCCTAAGTTCCAGGACGACCCGGACAAGCCCGCCTAGGGCCGTCCGGGCGCGGACCGAGGACAGCTATGACGATCGGCGCGTATGCTATTCTGATCTTCTTCGGTTTATTTGTCCTCCTTCTCGTCATCAACCCCAAGCTCTCCTGCTTCGGACGGATGATCCGCTCCCCGTTCTATCCACTGACGCGGAAGCGCCGCGCGCCCTCGGAGCCGGCCAAGACGACCGACTTCGGTTTCCACCTCAGCCCCGACGGCAAGCCGGTTTCCCGGCCCTCGGCCAAGCCGTCCGGGACGAAGCCGGCCGGGGCCAAGCCGTCCGGCGCGTCTCCGCCCCCCCCCAAGACCGAGGATTATGGCTTCCACCTCGACTGAGGGGGGCCGCGCCTTGCGCCGTCGAATCCTTGTCGCCGCGCTGGCGGCCACCTTTGCGTCGTGCGGCGGCGTGTCCCCCCGGCTCGGGCCCATTCCCTCCGAGCCGTCCAGCATCCAGGGCGACGGTTCACTGACCCTGAGCGGCCCCGACGGGTCCGGCCGGTCGCGGTTCGCCTTCGTGCTCCTTCCGCCGGGCCGGGCCCGCATCGACGTCTTCGATCCCCTGGGGCGGCTCGCCTATTTCCTCCTGGTCGCCGACAGCGAAGCGTTGCTGGCCGTTCCCTCCAAGCGCGTTTTCGGGCGCAGCAGCCGGGACGATGTCTTCGCTCGATTCCTCGGGTTCGGCCTGTCGGCGTCCGAGATGGCCAGTCTTCTGACGGGGAGCTGGCCGGACGGCGCCGCGACGGAGGACGCTCCGGGCTGGATCCTCCACCGGGACGGCCGGAACAGGGTGGCCGCCGCCGAGCGGGGAGAGCTTCGCCTCGAGATCCGCGAGTTCTTCGGGGACTCACCAGCGCCGCGCCTCGTCGCCTTCACGCAGGCCGGCTTGCTGGGCCGGCTCAAGATCCGGCGCCTGGCCTTCGACGGGGTCGGGCCCGGAGCCGCCGATGAGGCGGTCCTGCTCAAAGGCTACCGGGAGAGGCCCTGGCTGGAATTGGAGGCGCTGTTCGGGGATGAGGATTAAATCCTTCGCCAAGATCAACCTCGGGCTCGAGGTCCTGGCCGAGCGGCCCGACGGCTACCATGAGATCCGGACGGTTTTCCAGTCCGTCGGGCTATTCGACGTCCTTCGGATCTCCCCCCGCGCGGAGCCCGTTCTCGCGCTGGCCGGGAGCGACCCGGCCGTCGCCTGGGACGAGACCAACCTCATCGCGCGGGCGGCGCGCCTCCTCCGCGAGGCGTACGGCGTCCGGCGCGGGGCCGAGATCTTCGTCGAGAAGAACATCCCGCCCGGCACGGGCTTGGGAGGCGGGAGCAGCAACGCGGCCATGGCGCTCTGGGGGCTCTCCCGGCTCTGGGGCCTGCCCGAGGACAAGCCGGGCCTCTTGTCCCTGGCCGGCCGGCTGGGCGCCGACGTCCCCTATTTCCTGGAGGGCGGACTCTGCCTGGGCACGGGCCGGGGGGACGTGCTGACGCCCCTTCCCGAGCGGATCTCCCGGCATTGCCTCCTCGTCCTCCCCCCCTTTCCCGTGCCGACGGCTCTCGTCTACGGGAACCTCGACCCGGCCTTGACTTCGGAGGGCAAAGCGGGTAGAATTGACGCGTTTTTGAGGACGGACGAGCTGGGCGTTCTCGACAACGGACTCGAAGAGACGATCTTTCGCCTCTTTCCTCGGATAGAAGGAATTAAGAGCCTCCTCCAAAGCCTGGGGCCGGAAGTGTCCCTGGTCAGCGGATCGGGCTCGGCGGTGTTCGGGCTCTTTCGGGAGAGACAGACCGCTGAGGCGGCCCTCGCGACGGTCCGGAACGAGCTTCCGGCCGTCCTGGTCGAGTTCGTGTCCCGCCGGCGCTACTGGACAGACGTGAACGCTGGGGCGTAGCCAAGCGGTAAGGCAGCGGACTTTGGATCCGCCATCGGAGGTTCGAATCCTCCCGCCCCAGTCAGCGATGACGCGCGGCGGATGGATAAAAGGCGCGCGAGAGAGACAGACGAGCGAAAAGGACAGAGCGATGAAAATCTTCTCCGGATCCTCCAATCCCGGGCTGGCCCGGGAGATCGTTCGCTACCTGAAGCTGGACCTCGGCAAGTGCGTCCTTCAGCGCTTCAGCGACGGAGAGATCCGCTTCTACATCGACGAGAACGTCCGGGGCGAGGATGTCTTCGTCATTCAGGCCGGAAGCCGCGACGCCAACCTCCACCTCATGGAGCTCTTCCTGATGATCGACGCCTTCAAGAGGGCGTCGGCCGAGCGGATCACCGTCGTGATGCCTTACTACGCCTACGCCCGCCAGGACTGGAAGGACCGGCCCCGGGTCCCCGTTTCGGCCCGCCTGGTCGCCGACCTCCTCGAGAAGGCCGGCGCCGACCGGATCCTGACCATGGACCTCCATTCGCCCCAGATCCAGGGCTTCTTCTCGATCCCGGTCGACAACCTGATGGCGGCGCCCGTTCTGGCCGCGCACATCCAGCGCCTCAAGCTCAGCGACCCGGTCGTCGTCTCGCCCGACGCGGGCGGCGTGGGCCGGGCCCGGGTCATGGCCAAGCGGGTCGGCGCCATGCTGGCCATCATCGACAAGCGGCGCCCGGCGCCGGGCGTCGCCGAGGTCCTCCATGTCATCGGCGAGGTCAAGGGCTACGACTGCGTCCTGTTCGACGACATGGTCGACACGGCCGGCACCCTGGTCCTCTCGGCCGAAGCCCTCAAGCGCGAGGGCGCCCGGCGCATTTTCGCCGCCGCCACCCACCCCGTCCTGTCCGGTCCGGCCGTCTCCAGGATCACGGGGTCCCCGATCGAGAAAATGATCGTCACCAACACGATTCCGCTGGCCGAGGCTTCGAAGGTCTGCCCCAAGATCGAGGTCCTCTCGGTCGCCGAGCTGTTCGGCGAAGCCATCCGGAGGATCAGCGAGGGCAGCTCGGTCAGCTCTCTGTTCGTCTGATAAAGGAGAAACCGCCATGGCCATCGTTGTCAAGACCGAACGCCGGGACGCGTTCGGCACCAACGCCGCCCGGCGCATCCGGGTCCGGGGAAAGATCCCGGCCATCCTCTACGGGCAGGGGACCGAGAGCATTCCCCTCGTCCTGGACAAGAAGGACATTTTCCAGATCATGCGGACCGACACCCGGGAGAACACGATCTTCCGGCTCGCCCTCGGCGCCGAGGAGCGCGACGCCATGATCAAGGCCCTCCAGGTCGACCCGACGACCGACGAGCTCATCCACGCCGACCTGATTCAGATCGCCATGGACAAGCTGCTCCGGGTCTCGGTCCCGATCACGCCGGTCGGCGAGTCCGTCGGCGTCAAGACTGAGGGCGGCTTCGTGGACATCGTCACCCGGCAGGTCGAGATCGAATGCCTGCCCAAGGACATCCCCGAGCACTTCGATATCGACATCGCCGGGCTTCACATCAATCAATCCTTCAAGGCCGGGGACATGACGCCGCCGGCCGGGGTCCGGATCCTGTCCGACCCGGCCACGGTCCTCGTCCTGATCGCGACGCCCCACAAGGAGGAGGTCGCGGCCGAGGCCAAGCCCGAGGAGGGCGTGGAGGTCGCGGCGGCCGCCGAGCCCAAGGAGCCCGAGCTCATCAAGAAGGAGCGGGCGGCCGAAGACAAAGAGGGCAAGGAACCCAAGAAAGAGTCCAAAGAGAAGAAAGAGAAGTAGGAGGAACGACCGATGTGGGCCGTGGTCGGCCTGGGCAACCCGGGCGCGGAGTACGCGGGGACGCGCCACAACGCCGGGTTCGCTTTCGTCCAGGGCGTCGCCCGGGCCTGGAGCGTCCGGCTCCAGAAGCGCAAGTTCCAGGCGCGGACGGCCGAGGCCGTCCGAAGACGCGAGACGATCCTGCTGGCCCAGCCCCAGACCTACATGAACGCGAGCGGCCAGTCGGTCCGGCTCATCCTCCAGGGAACCGGCCTCGACGCCGAGCGGCTGGTCGTCGTCTACGACGACCTCGACGTCCGCCTGGGCGAGGTCCGGGTCCGCGCCGCCGGGCGGGCCGGGACGCACAAGGGCATGCAGTCGGTCGTCGCCGCCGTCGGGACGATCCGCTTCCCCCGCATCCGGATCGGGATCGGCCCGTTGCCCGAGGGCGAGGACGCCGCCGCATATGTCCTGGCCCCCTTTGCTCACGACGAGCGCCCGCTGATCGAGGCGGGCCTGGAGCGGGCGCGCGGGGCGCTCGACCTCATCCTGGCCGGCCGGCTCGAGAAGGCCATGACCGTCGCCAATCAGAAGACGGAGGCGGCCTAGGCGAAAGAAGCTCTCCTTGTTCCTTCCCAGAGAGGAGGAGCTTGATATCCATAAGGAGGTCCGATGAACCTTTACGAGACGGGGTTTTTACTCGCCCCCAACCTCTCCGATGACGAGTCGGAGAAGATCATCCAGCAGATGGCCGAGGTCGTCGCCCAGAAAAACGGGCGGATGACCCGGATCGACCGCTGGGGCAAACGAAAGACGGCCTATCCGATCGGGAAATTCGGGGAGGCGGCCTACGTCTTCTTCTATTACGAGGGGACGCCCGACATCCCCCTGGAGCTCCAGCGGCGCTTCAAGCAGACGGACGCCGTCCTCCGCTACCTGACGCTGAATAAGGACGTCCGCGAAAACGTCCGGAACAAGCGGAAGGCCGAAGCCGAGGCGCGCCGCCGGGCCCGCAGCCAAGCGGCGGCCTCCGGCGAGGCGCCGGCCGCCGAGGCCGCCCCCCGAGAGGAGAAGTGACATGCCGCGAGACGAACGCAGCGATCGACCCGACCGCCCGGAGCGGCCGTCCTACCGGAAGTATTTCCCGCCCAAGCGGAAGTTCTGCCGGTTCTGTCAGCGGAACATCAAGACGATCGACTACAAGAGCGTCGACATCCTCCGCAAGTACATCCCGGACCGGGGCAAGATCTCGCCCCGCCGGATCACGGGAACCTGCGCCTTCCACCAGCGGAAGCTGGCCGAGGCCGTCAAGCTGGCCCGGCTGATGGCCCTCCTGCCCTTCGTCGAGGATTGAGGCCGGCCGGTCCGCACGGAGACAGCCATGAAGGTCATCCTCACCCAAGACATCGAAAGCGTCGGCCGGCGCGGGGACGTCGTCAACGTCGCCCGCGGCTACGGCCGCAACTTCCTCCTGCCGCGCCGGCTGGCGATCGAGGTCACCGCCTCCAACCTGAAGGCGATCGAGCTCGAGAAGAAAACCCTCCTCAAGAAGAACGAGGAGGAGCGCCGCTCCTTCCAGAGCCTGATCGAGAAGCTGAGCGGCCTGTCCCTGACTTTCGTCCGCAAGGCCGGCGAGAAGGATCACATCTTCGGGTCGGTCAGCGCCGGCGACATCCGGGACGCCCTGGCCGCCCAGGGGTTCGAGGTCGATAAAAAAAAGATCGGTCTTGACGAGCCGATCAAACGGCTGGGCAGCTACATCATCCCGGTCCGGATCTACCACGACGACAAGGCCGAGATCCGGGTCGAGGTCAAGCCCGAGGAGCCCTCGGGCGAGAGCGCGCCGGCCGAGAGCTGACGGGGGCCGGCCGCGGGCCCGCGCAGCCGGGAGGGACGCCGTGGACCTCGATTTGCTGTTTTTGAAGAAGACGCCTCCGCACAGCCCGGAGGCGGAGCGGACCGTCCTGGGCGGGATCCTGGTCAACAACCATAACCTCAACGTCGTCCTGTCGCTGATCTCGCCCGAAGACGTCTACAAGGACGCCCACGTTAAGATCCTGGAGCGGATGATCGCCCTTGTCGACCGGGACCTTCCGGTCGACCTCGTCTCGCTCGGGGAGGAATGCCAGCGGGCGGGCATCCTCGAGGCCATCGGGGGCGCGTCCTACCTGGCCTCGCTCATGGACGGCGTCCCGCGCAGCCTCAACGTCGAGTACTACGCCCGGATCATCAAGGAGAAAGCCCTGCTGCGCCGGCTCATCCTGAGCTCGGCCCGGATCATCAGCGAGAGCTACGACCAGCGCGAGGAGGCCGACGTCCTCCTCAACGAGGCCCAGACGGCGATCATCGAGATCGCCGAGCAGCGGATCAAGCCGGGCTTCGTCCCGCTCAAGGCCCTGACCGGGCCGACCCTGAGCATCATCGAGGAGCTGGCCCGCCGCCGCGACGCCGTGACCGGCGTCCCGACCGGCTTCCGCTCGCTCGACGGCCTGACGGCGGGCTTCCATAAGTCCGAGTTCATCGTCATCGCCGCCCGGCCCTCGATGGGCAAGACGGCTCTCTGCCTGAACATCGCCCAGCACGTCGGGACCCGGACCGACTTCGCGGCCGGCTTCTTCTCGATGGAGATGGCCAAAGAGCAGATCGTCATCCGGATGCTCTGCGCCGACGCCGCCCTCGACATCCAGAGGGTCCGCAAGGGATTCATCAGCGAGCGGGAGTTCGAGAAGCTCCGGCTCAGCGGCGAGACCCTCGGCCAGGCCCGGGTCTTCCTGGACGAGACGCCGGCCCTGACCGTCATGGAGATGAAGTCCAAGGCGCGACGCCTCAAGATGGAGCGCAACCTCGACATCCTGTTCATCGACTACATCCAGCTCATGCGGACGGGCGGTCGCTTCGAAAACCGCAACCAGGAGATGTCCTTCATCTCCCGCTCCCTCAAGGAGCTGGCCAAGGAGATCCAAATCCCGGTTGTCGGCATCTCCCAGCTCAGCCGCGCCCCCGAGAAGCGGGGCGGGCGCGAGCAGCGGCCGCTCCTGTCCGACCTCCGCGAGTCGGGCGCCATCGAGCAGGACGCCGACGTCGTCATCTTCATCTACCGGGAGGAGTTCTACAAGCCCGACAACGAGGAGGTAAAGGGCCTGGCCGACGTCATCGTCGCCAAGCAGCGGAACGGTCCGATCGGCGCGGTCAAGATGGCCTTCCTCCACAACTGTGCCAGGTTCGCCGACGCCGAGTTCCAGTACGCGGAGGCTTAGGATCGTGCGCGCGCCGTTTGTTCTTCAGACCGCGATTCGGCTCTTCGAGGAGCTGGGCGAAGTCGGCCTCCTAGCCGCCCGGACGTTCCAGAGCATCTTCCGCCGCCGCTGGGAGAGAGGGATGCTTGTCCGGCAGCTCGAGGAGATCGGCGTCCGCAGCCTCCCCGTCGTCGCGCTGACGGCGGCCTTCGGCGGGCTGGTCTTCGGCCTCCAGACCTACATCGGGTTCAACCGCTACATCGGGCCCGGCTCCGAGGGCTATGCCGGCCCGATCATCTCCCTCGGACTGTCCAAGGAGCTGATCCCCATCCTGGTCGGCGTGATGGTCTCGGGCCGGGTCGGCTCGGCCATGGCCGCCCAGATCGGGACGATGAAGATCACCGAGCAGATCGACGCCCTGCACAGCTTGGGGGCCGACCCCGTCCGCTACCTGGTTGCGCCCCGGATGATCGCCGGCGTCTCCATGGTGCCGTGCCTGACCCTGCTCGGGGACGTCATCGGTATGGCCGCCGGCTACCTCTACATCGTTGTCCTCATGGGCGTCAACGGGCAGATCTACGTCCAGAACGTGATGCTCTACTTGGAGCTCTGGGACGTCGCGACCGGCCTGATCAAGGCGGCCGTCTTCGGCGGCGTCATCACCCTGATCGGCTGCTGGCAGGGGTTGAAGACGCGGGGCGGCGCGGAGGGCGTCGGGCGGGCGACGACGCGGACCGTCGTCATCGCCAGCATCTCCATCCTCCTCCTGAACTTTTTCCTGAGCAAGGCCCTGCCGGCCAGTCTGACGCTCAAGTGACCATGATCAAGATCGCCGGCCTTTACAAGTCGTTCGGGACGACCCCCGTCCTGCGCGGCGTCGACCTCGACGTCCGGAGGGGCGAGACGATGGTCGTCATCGGCCAGAGCGGCTCGGGGAAGAGCGTCCTCATCAAGCACCTGATCGGCCTCCTCCGGCCGGACCGGGGCGAGATCTACGTCGACGGGACGGCCATCAGCCGTCTGCGCGGCGAGGCCCTGCAGAAGGTGACCCGGAAATTCGGGCTGCTCTTCCAGGGCGCCGCCCTGTTCGATTCGCTGACGGTCGGCCAGAACGTCCGCTTCGGGCTCGAGCGCTATACGACCCTGTCCCGGGAGGAGATGGACGCCGTCGTCGCCGATTGCCTGGCCAAGGTCGGGCTGCGCGGCGTCGAGCGCCTGATGCCGCACGAGCTGAGCGGAGGGATGCGCAAGCGGGTCGGACTGGCCCGGGCCATCGCCTACAGCCCCGAGGTCATGCTCTACGACGAGCCCTCGACCGGGATCGACCCGATCCGGGCCGACGCCATCAACGACCTCATCAACGTCATGAAGACGGACCTCAAGGTGACCTCGATCGTCATCACCCACGACATGGTCAGCTCCTACAAGGTCGCCGACCGGATCGCCATGCTCCACGAGGGCCGTATCATCCAGATCGGAACGCCCCGCGAGATCCAGGCCTCGCGCAACCCGGTCGTCCAGCAGTTCATCCGCGGCGAGGCGGAAGGGCCGATCAAGATCTTTTAAAGGACGGCAACGATGAGTCGAGAGCTGAAAATCGGGATCTTCCTGGCGGTCGTCTTGTTCATCGCGGGCTACCTCATCTTCACCATCGGCGACCTGGGGCGGGTGTTCCGCAAGCCGGGCTATCCGCTGATCGTGACCTTCGACTCGGCGGCCGGCGTCAACCCGGGCGTCCTGGTCCGGGTGGCCGGGATCAAGGTCGGCCGGGTCAAGTCGATCGAGCTGGCCGGGACCCGGGCCAAGTTCACCCTGGAGATCGTCCCCTCCTTCCGCGTCCCGCGCGGGTCGAGGGCCAGCCAGGCGACGCTGGGCCTGCTCGGCGAAAAGTACATCGAGATCAAGCCCGGGGCCGGTCCCGGGTTTTACGAGCCGGGGAGCGAGCTCGACGCCGTGTCGCCGGTCGGGTTCGACCAGATCGGCGCCCTGTTCGTCTCGATCGGGGACGAGATCAAGGACCTTAGCGCGACGCTCAAGGAGATGGTCGGGCCCGATTCGCGGGCGAACGCCCGGGAGACCCTGGACAACCTATCCGTATTCTCGGCCGAGCTCAAGGAGTTCATGGCCGTCAACAAGGACGGCCTCGGCCGCTCGATCCAGGGGGCGGACCGGGCGCTCCAGGAGCTCGACCGCACGATCGCGGCCCTCTCGACGAAGATGACAGAGACGCTCGACGGCGTCCAGGGCCTGGCCGGAGACAATCGGGAGAGCGTCCGGACCAGCCTGGCCCGGATCCAGGACATTCTGGCCCGAATGGAGGAGGCGGTCGGCCTCCTGAAGGAGACGCTGGAGAAGGTCGACAAGGGACAGGGCACGCTCGGAAAGCTCGTCAACGAGCCCGGCCTCTACGACCGGGCCGAGGAGACCGTCGACAGGGTCCGGACCGTCCTCGGACCGGTCGCCGGCCTGCGGGCGGAGTTCGGCGTCGAGACCTCCTATTACGGCGAGAGCGAGAAGTTCAAGGGCGGCCTGTCCCTGGCCCTGCGGCCGAACGCCCGGACGCTCGCCCTGGCCGGCGTCGTCCATGACCCCTGGCGCGACCGGTTCACCTATTCCCTGCAGGGCGGCCTGCGCTGGCTGAACATCCAGCCCCGGGCGGGTCTCATCGAGTCGGAATTCGGCCTCGGCCTGGACTACCTGGCCTTCCGGGACCGGGTCGCCCTGAGCCTGGAAGGGTTCGACTTCAACCGCGCGAGCAGCCCGCGGCTCCGTCTGTTCGGACGCTGGCGCCCCTTCGATCACTTTTCGCTCCTGGCGGGCCTGGACGACGTCATCGAGGAGGAGGGGCGCGAGGTCTTCTTCGGCGTCGGGATCCATAGTCGATGAAGAGCAAGACCGTGTTCATCTGTCAGAGCTGCGGGACCCGCTCGCCCAAGTGGCTGGGGCGTTGCCCGGGCTGCGGCGAGTGGAACAGCCTGGTCGAGGAAGTCGACGAGGAGCGAGGCCCGGCCGCCGAGCCGTCCTTCGCCCCGGCCGAGCCCCAGCTTTACGCCGACATCAAGGAGGCCGCCAGCCCGCGCCTCGAGCTCGACTGCCCGGAATTCAATAAGGTCCTGGGCGGAGGCGCCGTCCTGGGCTCCCTGATTCTGATCGGCGGCGAGCCCGGCATCGGCAAGTCGACTCTCCTCCTCCAAGCCTCGCGCGATTTCGCCGCCGGCGGCCGCTCGGTTCTCTACGTCTCGGGCGAGGAATCCCTCGAACAGATCAAGATCCGCGGCGACCGCCTCGGCGTCGGGGACGGCGCCCTCTACCTTCTGGCTGAGACGAACCTGGAGCGGATCATCGCCCAGGCCGAAAAGCTCAGGCCCGGCGTTTTCGTGCTGGACTCGGTCCAGACCGTCTATTCCGCCAAGCTCAGCTCGAGCCCGGGCACGGTCAGCCAGGTCCGCGAGGTCGCCAACCAGGTCTTCCGCTTCGCCAAGACGAACCAAGTGCCGGCCTTCCTGATCGGCCACATCACCAAGGAAGGGTCGCTGGCCGGGCCGAAGTCTCTCGAGCACATCGTCGATGTCGTCCTCCTGTTCGAAGGCGAGCGCGACCACAGCCACCGGATTCTGCGGGCCCTCAAGAACCGGTTCGGGCCGGTCTCGGAGCTGGCCATCTACGAGATGGGCGCGGCCGGGCTCGAGGCTGTTCCCAACCCCTCGGCCTTCTTCCTCAAGGAGCGGCCGGTCGGCGAGCCGGGGAGCGTCGTCACGGCCACCCTCAAGGGCTCTCGGCCCCTGCTGGCCGAGATCCAAGCCCTGGTCTCCACGACGCTCTTCGCCGGGAATCCGCGCCGGATGACGATCGGCCTCGACCACTACCGGGCGTCGATGCTCTTGGCGGTCGTCGAGAAAAAGCTCGGGTTCGGGTTCGGCGGCGAGGATATTTACCTCAACGTCGCCGGCGGCGTCGCGATCGACGAGCCGGCCGCGGACCTGGCCGCCGTCCTGGCCGTCGTTTCCAGCCTCAAGAACAGGCCGCTCCCGGCCCGGACGGCCGTCTTCGGCGAGGTCGGGCTGAGCGGCGAGGTCCGCTCGGTCGGCCAGCCCCTGGCCCGGATCAAGGAGGCCGCCTCGCTCGGGTTCGAGCGGGTCGTCCTCCCCCGGGGGAACCTGGCCGCCCTGGGCAAGGACGAGACGCCCGGGCCGGAGATCCTGGCCGTCCGGGACGTCCGGGAAGCGTACAAATGTCTGTTTTGAAAAAGGAATCATAACCGTGGGCATCATCATCTTCCGCATCCTGATGGCCGGACTCCTGGCCGTCGCCGGCTACTTCTTTCCGCCCTTTTATTTAGGGAAGGAGCTCGGCGCGGGCCTGGCCGTCCTGCTGGGCGTCGTCATCATGATCCTGGAGACCCGGATCCGGAAGGCCGAGTTCCGGACGATCTGGAGCGCGACGATCGGCTCCTTCGCCGGCGTCATCGTCGGCTGGGGGCTGGGCGCCATCTACCAGGGCGTGACCGAGAGTCCGGACACGGCCGTCTTCATCCGGATCTTCTTCCTGGTCATCATGCCCTACATCGGGTTCCTGATCGGGACGCAGAAGTCGGAGTGGCTGAACCCGGTCCATTTCTTCCGGTTCGTCCGCGAGAAGGAGTCGGGGCGCGGCTACAAGATCCTGGACACGAGCGTCATCATCGACGGCCGGATCACCGACATCTGCGACACGGCGTTCATTGACGGGACCCTGGTCGTCGCCCAGTTCGTCCTCAAGGAGCTCCAGCTCGTGGCCGACTCGCCCGACGCCCTCAAGCGGCAGCGGGGCCGGCGCGGGCTGGACGTCCTGGACCGCCTCCAGAAATCGACCCAGGTCCAGGTCCAGATCGTCGAGATCGACTTTCCCGAGGTCCGCGACGTCGATTCCAAGATCATCGAGCTGGCCAAGCGTCTTGACGGCAAGATCGTCACCAACGACTTCAACCTCAATAAAGTCGCCCGCCTGCAGGGCCTCGTCGTCCTCAACATCAACGAGCTGGCCAACGCGCTCAAGCCCGTCGTCCTCCCCGGCGAATCGATGAGGGTCTTCATCCTCAAGGAGGGCAAGGAGAAGGACCAGGGTGTCGCCTATTTGGACGACGGGACCATGGTCGTCGTCGACAACTCGCGGCGGCTGATCGGGCAGACGATCCCGGTCACGGTCACCTCGGTCCTCCAGACGACGGTCGGGAAGATGATCTTCGGACGCTACAACGACGAGGCCAGATGACGCGGGCCGCCGTCCTCATCGTCGCCGCCGGCGAAGGCCGGCGCTTCGGGGGGGCCAAGCAATTCGCGCTCCTGGGCGGCCGGCCGGTCCTGGCCTGGTCCGTCGCGGCCTTCGCCGGACACCCGCGGGTCGACGAGATCATCCTCGTCCTGCCGCCGGGCCGGGACGGCGCCCCCTTCCTGGCCATCGACCCCAAAGTCCGGGCGGCGGTCGACGGCGGCCCGCGCCGCCAGGACTCGGTCCGCAACGGGTTCGCCTGCCTGGCGGGGGACGGCCACGCGCTCGTCCTCGTCCACGACGGCGTCCGGCCTTTCGTTTGCCCCGCGCTCATCGACCGCGTCCTAGACGCCGCCGCCGCCCACGGCGCGGCCGTCCCCGCCCTCGAGGTCGAGGACACGATCAAGGAGGCCCGGAACGGCCGGGTCATCCGGACCCTGGTCCGGGACGACCTCGTCCGGGTTCAGACGCCCCAGGGCTTCCGCTACGGCATCCTGCGCGACGCCCTGGGCCATGCCCGGGAAACGGGCTT
>JAFGBC010000016.1 GCA_016933355.1 Candidatus Aminicenantota bacterium | reverse complement strand
GGATGGCTCGAAGGCACGTTCGCTTTCCCCAGCGAGGAAAGCTTCACTCGATTCGAGCCTCCGCTGCCCTGCGGCCGCTTCGCTCAGCAGGGACCCTGCCCGCTCCGACTCTCCTACGGCCTTCTCGCCCGGCGATTTGGCCGGTACTCATGGCTGCCATGAGTGCATCCTCTCCCCGCCCTTCTTCCACCCGGACTCGATAAGCGACGATCATCGGCGATGGAATAACACATCCCATGGTCGCCGAGACCCGCATACGACTTCGGCCCGATTCTCGCGAATCGGGCTATGGTCCGATTGTGACCGGGTCTTCCGGCGTACTAAGCTGGGGCTCGAAGGAGGCCTGCCGGCCATGAACGCATCAAGGACCATCAAGCCGCCCGTCGCGCGCGGGCGATCCGCCGCGAGCTTCGGGCTGCTCTTCGGACTGATCCTGTCCTCCGCCGCGTCCGCCGCCGGCGGGCAAGAGCGATTGACGGCCGACGCGATCTTGGCGAAGTCGATCGAGGCGGCGGGAGGGATGCCGAAGCTCGCCGCCGTCAAGGCCCTGTCCTTCCGGGCGGGACCCGAGACATACCTGGCCAGCTCGGACGGACGGCTTAAGGTCAGGGCGGGGATCGACCCGCCCGTCGTCTACGAGGCCGTCCTCGTCGCCGGGGGCACGGTCCTGAGGAACACCCTCAACCTGACCGCCGAGGTCGAAGGCGCCGAAGCGGTCCGCTGGAACGCGCTGGCCCTCTTTCTGGGCGGCGTTTTCACGCCGCGCCTCTTCCCGGGGCCGTTCGAGCTCGCCGGCGTCCGCAACTACGGGCCGGCCCGGCATTACATCCTGAAAACGCGCTTGGGCGGCGCCGAAGTGGCCTTCTCGATCGACGCCGCCGACTTCCTGGTCAAGCGGATGGTCCTGCGCGTCCCCGTCGCCGGCGGCGACCCCTTCGCATTGAGCTGCGAGTTCGCCGATCACGAGGACCTGGCCGGGCTCAAGATCCCGGCGACCGTCTTCTTTTCGCGGGTCGGCGTGGGCGGAACGGGAACGCCCGGCCCGCGGCCCGTCGCCGATTTCGCTCTCGACCCGCCGCTTCCCCCGGACGCGTTCGACGCCGTCGCGATCAACGCCGGAGCGTCGGAGGCCGCCCCGGGCGCGCTCAAGGGACAGATCCTGGCCGGGTTCGGCTACGACGACGAGAGGATCGCCGTCGTCTTCACGAACTGGAGCCGGGAGGATATCGCCCGGGCCGGCTTCAAGGCGGGAGATCGTCTTGCCGTCCATCTCGACGGATTCGATTACGAAGCGACGTTCTATCCCACGGAGGAAGATAAGGGCGAGGATTACAGCGGGGGTGCCTACGATCCCGGAAAGGCTATGCTGACGCTCTGGCCGAGCCGGGTCCCGATGTACCACCTCTATTTCAGCATCCTGCCCCAGGCCCTCTATGACCGCGTCCGCGCCAAGAGCGTCGCTTTCCGGCCGGTCGAAGTCCGGCTCAAGTCCCGATAGGAGCCTCGCATGACAACGCTCGATCGCCGTCAATTCCTGAAGCTGGCCGGGGCGGGCGCCGCGCCGCTCGGCTTGGGCCGTCTGTCTTCGACGCCGCCTACGCCGTCCGTCGACCCGCGTCAAGACGAAACCGCCGACGGCCCGCCCCGCATCCAAACCTACCGTCCCCTGGGCCGGACCGGGCTTAAAATCTCGGACATCGGGTTCGGCGGCATCAACTACCTGAGCCCCGAGGTCGCCCTTTACGCTTACGAATGCGGGGTCAACGCCTTCGACACCGCCGAGGGCTACGGCCAAAGCGAGCGGATGCTCGGCCGGGCCATGAAGGGCATCCGCGACAAAGTCGTCCTCACGACCAAGCACCAGATCACGACGCCCGAGCAGACGACGACGGACGCCTTCATCCGGCGCGTCGAAGAGAGCCTCCGGAAGCTTCAGACCGACTACGTCGACATCGCCATGCTCCACGCGGTCGACGACCCGGCCGCCCTGGGCCGGGAAGAGGTTCTAGCCGCCCACGACCGGCTGAAAAAGGAAGGCAAGATCCGCTTCTCGGGATTCTCGACCCACCAGCCGGTCCAAACCCTCCCGACCGCGATCGAAGGCGGCCGCTTCGATGTCGTCCTGATGACCTACAATCATTTCGAGAGCGCGGCGGCCGAGCCGCTCGTCGCCCGCGCCCACGACAAGGGCATCGGGACGATCGCCATGAAGGTCTTCGCCGGCGGGAAACAGGGCAGCCTCCGCGGCCTCGTCAACGACCGGATGAAGTATGCGCAGGCCGCGTTGCGCTGGGTCTTGGGGAACCCCGCGATCGACGGCCTGATCATCACCATGAGCACGTTCGCCCACGTCGAGGAATACGTCGCCGCGTCCGGCCGGGGCCTGCGGCGCGACGACCTGAGGCTCCTCGCCCGCTACCGCGAGGAGGCCGGCCCCCGCTACTGCCGGGTCAGTTGCGACGCCTGCCGGACGGCCTGCCCCCACGGCGTCGCCGTCAACCAGATCCTCCGCTGCGCCATGTATTATGAAGACTACCGGATCGAGAGCTACGCGCGGAAGGCCTATGCGGACCTGGGCGCGGGCGCCGCGCCCCTCCCCTGCGGCGCCTGCGACGG
>JAFGBC010000131.1 GCA_016933355.1 Candidatus Aminicenantota bacterium | reverse complement strand
GGCAACACGGCGGCCCTCCGCGAGCTCTTCGAGCAGAACAAGCGGCGGCTCTACGGCCTGGCCTTCCAGTACACGAGGAACGCCGAGGACGCCGAGGACATCCTCCAGGAGACCTTCATCAAGGCCTTCCGGAACCTGGACTCCTACCGGATCGAGCGCGAGAGCGGGTTCGCCGCCTGGCTGTTCCGGATCGGCGTCAACGCCAGCATCGACTACCTGAGGCGCCACAAGGCCCGCCGGGCCGAGGCCGGCGAGGAGTCCCTGGCCGCCGTGCCCGCCCAGGGGTCCGACGTCGATCCCGAGGAGGTCCGGCGCCTGAACGAATGCCGGGAGCGGATCCGGGCCTCGCTCGACGCCCTCTCGGCCAAGCAGCGGATGGTCTTTCTGCTCAGGCACGAGCGGCAATGCAGCATCCGCGAGATCGCGGGCCAGCTCCGCTGCACCGAGGGGAGCGTCAAAACCCATCTTTTCCGCGCCGTGGCGGCGCTCCGGACCCGGCTCGGACCGACCGCCCTGGAGGACCGATCATGACCTGCCGACGATTCAAACGACACCTTATCCTGGATTTGTACGAAGAGCTGTCCGACCGCGACCGGCGCCGGCTTCGCGCCCACCTTGACCGCTGCGCCGCCTGCCGCGCCGACCTTCAGGCGACGCGGGCCGCGCTGGACGAGGTCGGCCGGACGCCGGCCGGTCCCATCGCCGAGCCCGACTGGGAGAAATCCTGGCGCGCCGTCGAGCGCGGCCTCGAGCCGTCGCGCCGCCGGCCGCGGACGGCCGCTTGGCTGCCCGCGCTTCCCGGCTGGGCCTACGCGGCGGCCGGCCTCGCCGTCCTCTTCGTCCTCGGGATCGCCGTCGGCCGCTACTGGCTTCCGACCGGCCCCGCACCGGACGCCGCCTTCGCCGCGGGCGAGATCCTCTCCCCCGCCGCTATCCAGGGCGCCCTGGGCCGGCACCTCGACGACGTCGAGCCGCTCCTCGCGTCCTACGCCAACAACGGTTCCGCCGCCTGGGGAGAGGACCGGATCGCGATCGACCGCGAAACCGCCCAATCCCTCCTCGTCCAGAACTTCCTTCTCAAGCGCGCCCTGGCCCGCGAGAACCCGCAACTGGCCGAGCTTCTGGAGGACCTCGGCCTCGTCCTGACCGAGGTCGCCAACCGCCGGCAGGAAGATCCCGAGCGACCGGCCGGCCTCAAAGACGTCATCGACCAGCGGCAGGTCCTGTCCAGGGTCCGCCGCTGGGCCAAGATATGACACGACTCAACCATGGAGGTTTTATCATGAGACCCATCTTTAAGACCGCCCTCGTCGCCGCCCTGCTCGTCCTCGTCCCAGCGTCCTTCCTGGCCGCCCAGGACGAAGAGGCCAAGGCGGCCGCCGTCTACGAAAAAGCCAAGAAGCTTGTCTACGAGAAGCAGTGGCAGCAGGCCGTCGACGCCTACAAGGAAGCCCTCAAGCTGCCCGCCCTCAAGGTCGCCGACGAGGCCCACTACTGGCTGGCCTACAGCCTGTACAAGCTCAGCGCGGGCCAGGCCAAGGTCGACAGCCAGGTCCGGATCATGCAGGACGCCGTCAACAACGTCAACGCCCTGCTCAAGGGCTTTCCCGACAGCGACTGGGCGGACGACGCCAAGGCTCTCCGCGTGAGCATCGCCGAGGCACTCGTCGACAGCGGCCTGTCCGATTTCAAGAAGTACATCCGCGAGGACGCCGAGGACGAGGACGACGAAGAGGACGTCGACCCCGAGATGGAGATGAAGCTCGTCGCCCTCAACGCCATGCTCAACATGGACCCCGAAAAGTCCTTCCCGACCCTGGAGAAGGTCGTCCGCGAGGGTAAGAGCCCCAAGCTCCGCGAGCAGGCCTTGTTCGTCCTCAGCCAGCAGCGCTCCCCCAAGGCGACCGACCTGCTGGCCGAGATGGCCGCCAAGGACCCGGAGCCCAAGGTCCGCGAGCAGGCCATCTTCTGGCTCGGCCAGCGGCGGGACGAGGCGAGCTTCGCCGCCCTCCTCAAGCTCTACGATAACGTCAAGGACGCCGAGGCCCGCGAGAAGCTCATTTTCGCCTTCAGCCAGAGCCCCAGCCCCAAGGCCATGGACAAGCTCGTCGAAATCGCCCGCGACGGCAAGAACCCCGACGCCCAGGAGAAGGCCGTTTTCTGGCTGAGCCAGAAGAACGATCCGCGCGCCCTGGACATCCTGATCGAACTCTACGACAAGACGACCGACAAGGACGCTCGGGAGAAGCTCATCTTCGCCCTCTCCCAGCAGAAGGGCGAGCGCTCACGCCAGAAGATGATCGCCATCGCCAGGGACGGCAAGGATCCCGACGCCCAGGGCAAGGCCATCTTCTGGCTCGGACAGATGAAGGACCCTTCGATCCTCGACCTCCTGGTGGAGCTCTACAAGAAGACCGAGGACGTCGAAGCCCGCAAGAACGCCGTCTTCTCGATCAGCCAGCATAATTCCGACGCGGCCGTCCGCAAGATGATCGAGCTCGCCCGGGCCGAAAAAAACCTCGAGCTCAAGAAGCTGCTCATCTTCTGGCTCGGCCAGAGCAGGAACGAGGAAGCCGTTCGCTTCCTCCAGGAAATCATCGAGAAATGAAGGCGCGGGGACTGCGATGAAAACGACGATTCGAACGAAACTCGGGCCGGCCCTCCTCGGGCCGGCCCTTCTTCTCTCGCTGGCTGCGTCGGCCGGCGCGGCCGCTCAGGCCCCGTCCGCCGCGCCCGTTTTCCTATCCGGCAACGTGACGGTCTGGGAACAAGCCGGACGGCCGCTGGCGGACCGGATCGCGGCCGCGGCCGCGGACTTCAAGCTCAAAAAGCAGGGCGCCGCGTTCTTCGTCGCCTACGTGTTCCCCTGCCGCCACAAGATCCATCATCACGGCAAGTGCGGCTCGGCCGGCCCGTTCGTGGTCGAGGTCGACGATAACGAAATCGAGTTCGAGCACCGGGGGCGCGGCGAAAGCTGGGAGACGAAGGACGGCAAGGCCCCGGCCGGCCTCCTGGCCCTGTGTTCGAGCGCCGCGGGCGAGCCGCGCTTCGAGGACGTCAAGCTCCTCGACACCGAGGACATCTACGAATTCAAGTCGCTCCCCGTCTACTGGCTGGGTTCCGTTCCGGTCGACGACAGCCTCGGCCTCCTCGAGAAGGAGTTCGAGCGGGGTTCCTCGGAGCTCCAGGAATCGGGGCTGTTCGTCATCAGCGCCCACGACTCGCCCAAGGCCTACGATTTCTTGAAGAGCGTCGCGCTCGGCTCCTACCGGAGAGACGTCCGGAAGAACGCCGTGTTTTGGATCGGGGCGGCCAAGGATCCCCGGGCGGTCGCGGACCTCAAGTCCATCCTGGCCAAGTCCGGGGACGGCGATCTCCGCGAGCAGGCCGTGTTCGCGCTCAGCATCCACGGCAGCCGCGAGGCCCTGGAAGAGCTCCTCGACCTGGCCAAAAGCGCGCCGGACCGCGAGGTCCGCAAGAAGGCGATCTTCTGGCTCGGCCAGAAAGCCTCGGAGGAGGCCGTCCGCGGCCTGAAGGAGATCGTCGAGGGCCCGGACGAGGACGTCAAGGAATCGGCCGTCTTCGCCATCTCCCAGCTGCCCAAACAGAGATCCGTACCGATGCTGATCGACATCGCCAAGGGGAACAAGAGCCCCTCCGTCCGCAAGAAAGCCCTGTTCTGGCTGGGACAGACGGGGTCGGAGGAAGCGGTCAAGCTCTTCGAGGAGATCCTTCT
>JAFGBC010000357.1 GCA_016933355.1 Candidatus Aminicenantota bacterium | reverse complement strand
GAACTTGACCAGGAAGATGTTGTCGCCCGGCGCGGTCAGGAGGTCGCCCAGGTCGCGCCGGAAACGGAAGTCGCCGGGGTGGGCGTAATCCGCGCGGTCTTGCGTCCAGACAAAGTAGAGCAGAGAGCCGGGCAGGTACTCCCACCTCAGGACGGCCGTCCCGCGCAGCGATTTGACGTTGAAGTCGGGATTCCAGAACGAAAAGGGCGCCGCCGGCCCGCTCCCGTCGGGGTCGACCGTATAGACCTCGCCGTCCCGGACGATCGTCGACCCGCCCTCCCCGTAGACGCTGTAGGCGAAGGCCTTGGGCCGGGCCAGCTCCTTGAAGCTCCCGTAGGATCCCACCGCAAGGAACGGCTGGAGATAGAGTTGGAGGCTGAGGCGGGGCGTGAAGATCCAGTTCAACCGGACGGTGCTCGAGAGGACCCGCTGCTTAATCCGGCCGAAGACATAGCGGGTGCCGAAGGTGGCTATCATCAACGGGTCCGAAACCCTTGTCACCCACTGGAGCTGGGAATCCTCGTAGCTGTAGCCGGGCCCGATGGACAGGTTGAAGTTGCTCCGCGGTTTCCAGCGCAGGCTGGCCTCGGCGTTCCACTCGACGCTCTCGCGCGGCCGCTGGTAAGTCGTGACGAAGCTTTCCAATACGACGGCTTTGCGATTGTCGCTGAAAAGGCTCAAGTTGAACTGGTAGCCGTAGGGAATGACGGCCAAGGGGCCGCCCCGAGTCAGCCGGTTGCTGATCGTCTCCGGGTTATAGGCGAGCATGAGGTCGAAGCCCCAATAATTCAGGAGCTGGCCGTAGAAGTCGACGAGAGCCCCGTCCCAGACCTTGTTGCCGCCGAAGTCGTAGTTCCGGAACGGCCCGCCTATGAGCTGCGCCTGGCGGAAGACCTTGCCGGGCTTCGTCCACATGATGCCGGGCAGGACGCTGATGTTGATGACGTCCGAGCTCCCGGATTGGAAGCCCATATCGTTGGGGTCGAAGCCGGGGGAGAGGACGCCGACGTTCGCCAGGAACAGGTATTTGCCCTGCTGTTTGGCCAGCGCCAGGCGTCCGCCCCAGCCGCTGAGCGAGGTCGCCGTCGGGTCGACCTCGACGTAGTCGGCGTCGGGCCTCTGGAAGTAGTGGGTCGACGACTTCTGGAGCCGGAGGATATTTTCGCGGCTGCCTTCGACCCGGGTCCCGCCGATCCAGCCGCCGACGACCCAGGCCCGCTTCGCGTCGAGGAACGTCCAGCCGTCGCAGGCGAGGCTGAAAGCGCCGCTGTTGAGGATGCCGCTCAGGGCCTCGTTGCGCAGGTCGCGGCTGACGCCCGTCGCCAGGATCCCGAAGCCCTGTTGGCCTTTGTTGAAATCCTTCTGGGCGCGCAGGACGCCGTAATAGGAGAACGGCTCGACTTCCTCCTGGCTGCGGGTCGCGAGGTTGTCGATGTCCGCGTATTCGCGAGAGGTCAGGGCGCTGATGACGCCCAGGTTCCAGCCGTTGCCGATCTGGCCGGTCAGCTTGGCCGCGCCCAGGATCGTGGACCGGCCCGGGACATCGGCGTAGCCCTCGCCCGTGACGTAGCCTTGGGGGGCGCGCCCGATGCGGCGGCTGTAGAAGAAGCGCGGGCTCGGCCAGTTGATGTTCGCGTTGAGGTAAACGCCGCCCCGGCCGAAGCCGTTGAAGAGCGAAGCGCCTTCGATGAAGAAGGGCCGCTTCTCCTCGTAGTAGGTCTCGTAGGCGGACAGGTTGATGACGGCCGGGTCGACCTCGACCTGTCCGAAGTCGGGGTTGACGGTGGCGTCGAGGGTCAGGTTACTCTTGAGCCCGACCTTGAGGTCGAACCCGGCGTTGCCCAACGCCTTGCGGCCGGTCTGGAAGGGATTGCCGGGCTCGGCCGGCTTGAATTGGGCCTGGCCGACCGCGTAGGGGAGGACCTCGACGTGACGCCCGGGGTGGATGTCGGCGATCCCCTCGAGCCGGGCGAAGCGCGAGACGAAGGCGATCTCGTCCTTGGGAACCCAGATGAAGCTCATCCGCTCTTTCTTGCGGATGATCGACCGTTGGAAGTTGACGCCCCAGACCATCTCCTCCCTTCTGGGGAAGCGAAGCTGGTTGAAGGGGATCTTCATCTCGACGATCCAGCCCTCGCCGTTGATCTGGGCCTTGGCCTCCCAGACGCCGTCCCACGTTTCGTCCTCGTTGACGTCGTTGGAGAGGACGAGATCCATGATCGAGCCGGCCGGGTTCACGCCGAACTGGTAGCCGCTGCGCCGGTCGCAGTAGGGATCGACCGACACGAAGAACCAGTCGGAGTCGAGCATGTCGTCGCGGCGGCCGAGAAGGGGTTTGATCGAAGACGGCTCCGAGTCGTAGAGATAGGCGGCGATGTAGAGGTTGGCGTCGTCGTAGGCGACCCAGACCCGGGTCGGCTCCGAGGGATCGGCGCCGTCCTGCGGATCGTTCTGGACGAACCGGGCGTAGCCCTCGTTCTGCCACGCTTTTTCCGTGAGCTCGGCGTCGATATGGATCGGCTCCTCGGCCCGGACCGCCAGGACGGGGCCGGGATCGGCGGCCTTCTTGGCCGGCTCGGCCGGTTTGTCCTTGGCGGCGGCAAAGGGGAGGGACGATAGGATCAGAATCATCCCAGTCAGAACGATCAGCGTTTTCTTCATCTCGGCCACTCCTTGCGGTCGGCTCCCCGTCCGCCCCCCGCGGGGCGGACGGGCAGGGCTCTCTCTCCTCAGGATTTCCGTCATCACCCCGGAACCTCTGTTCCGGGCCGATCCTCATCAAGTATTACGCT